>CAVAFS010000363.1:0-2121 GCA_963587975.1 Bulleidia sp.
TCGGGTTAAACTTGTGTCTTTATACCCTGAGCTTTAGCTTAGGGTATATAAGTTTAATTATCATTGTGCCAATACACTAGCTTGCTTTCAGCTTCTATTACTTTTCATACAATATATCCCATATCTTTTTACGTTTACATTATGACACACATTTTTACGTCTGTGTAATTTTGTCCACCAATTCACAAAATCTGTCCATCAATTCGTGTTTTTACATACACCAAAAAGCTCTGTAACATCCTTATCTCATAATTTACGGCCAAAAAACGTGTATTCATGGACAAAATAAACACACATCACCACTTATTGCTATAATGATTACAGATGAATCAATGCTATAAGCCATGTTTGCCATTAACCTCTTTTTCTGTTATTCTTTATTTAATTGAATTTATTGTTTTTGGGAGGTTTTATCATTGATTCAAATCGCAATCTGCGACGATTCAGAAGTAACACTGCAGCATCTGAATCAGGCAGTAACTACTATATTACAATCCAATCAGGAAGTTGCAGATATCACGTTATACAACAACAGTGAAAACCTGAGCTATGACATCAAAGAAGGTCACTTTTTTGACCTGATTTTGACAGATATCGAAATGCCTCATATGAATGGCATGGAATTAGCCGCAACAATTCGGACGCATCTGCCCGGCGCGCTGATCATTTTTATTACCGCTTATACGAAATACGCACTGGATGCCTTTGAACTGTCCGCATTCCGTTACATTGACAAAGAAATGATCCCGGAAAAGCTGCCGACAGCCATCAAGGATGCCTTTCGGATTCTTCATATGCAGGCCGATCAGTACTATCTGCTCTCCAATACACGCATGTATCGAAAATTATTGCTGAAAGACATCCTGTACATATCCCGCGAAGGAAAAAACAGTGTTTTTCATTTAACAAACCAGACCGAAGTAAAAGAACGCAAAAGTCTAAATCCGGTTATGGATGGACTGAACAGTTCTGATTTTGTTTTTGCTGACAGAGGCATCATCGTAAATCTGATCCATATCGTCTCCATTCAGGACACAACGATTGAGTTGGACAACGGTGAATTTCTCCCTGCCAGTCTTGCACGTATCAAGGAACTCAAATTACTGCTGCAAAAATTATGGAGGAATTCTTTATGACAACATTCTTCATGATATCCAATTACGGCTTTACCGTGCTGAAAGTGTTTATATTTTTTATATTGCTGCATGCTGTTTATCCTACGTTCAAATATCGATATGCGATCATTATTTCCTGCATTGCGGCACCATTTTATATACAGATCAATGACTATCTGCTCTATACGATGCTTTCCGTTTTGCTGTATATTCTGATTCTTTTTATCAGCGGATGCATTTTGGTTCGTAAGAAGTTTTTTGTTATAATCTTCCTATCCACTTTTTATGTACTGATGGCAGGATGTATTGAACTTTTTTATATCACAATGATGCTGAACTTCTCGCGTCATGGCGCAAGGTTTCTTTCGGTTCTCCATTCCTATCCTGACCGGACAACGATTGCTTTTTCCCTGATCACAAAAGGGTGTGAACTTGCGCTTGTCCTAATCACAGCTGCAATCATCCGCCGCATGAGTGATGGAAAAAAGAAAGTCTGGAAACTACTTATCGCTACTGTCGTTGGATGTTTTGTTATGATATACCTGATGCGACAAACCTTCACTCATTACTTTGAAACACCAAAACTCTGGGTAATTCTTATTGCCTTTTTACTGCTGCTGTTTGCCGTTCTGCTCTTTGAGATCGATCTGCGAAATAGACAGCATTTACTGGAAAAAGAAGCATTGAGTAAACATCTTCTGGAAGAAAAATATCAGAACCTGAACGAAGTATACAGCCAGAACGCAAGATTATATCATGATCTGAACAACCATCTGATTGCTCTGGATCATTTGCTGGACGATGGAAATATACCAGAAGCGAAAACGTATATCGCCGCGATTCAGAAACCAGTCCAGATTTTGAAGAAAACCCACTGGACCGGCGATGATGTGGTAGACGCCGTATTAAACAATAAAATACAGCTCATGGAAAATCGAAAAATCCGCTATGAGATTCAAACCGATTTTCCGGATAAAACCGGAATCGAAGCGGCTGACCTTTGTAC
>CAVAFS010000364.1:0-2356 GCA_963587975.1 Bulleidia sp.
GTGGTGGAGAATGGTCATCTTCCACTTGCCGGATATACAGTTTGTAACAAAATGATAGGGGTTGACAGTTTGCTGCATATAATGTATTTCACCTCCGAAATTTTTCTTTTTGTTAAAAAATTAATTTTATTTGGTTTGAAAAAGTAATTTAGTATCAAAAGGGTAACCATAGTGTACCAGTTTCTTATGGAAAATTCAATGGATTTCAGGCAAAAAAACATAAAAAGAGTTGAAAATATGCTATAATGAGCGCAGAAAAACCAGAAGGGCTATTGTAGATATAGTCAGAATGTGTATGGAAAAAGTAGAGAAAAACAGGAGGAGACAAATGAAAACAATCGAAGAACGTGTGGCGGAAATCAAAGAAAAGCACGGAAAAGGATATAATTGTGCACAGATCGTGCTCTGCGCGTATGCAGATGAACTTGGAATGGATGAAGAGACGCTGTTTCGCATTTCAGAAGGATTCGGAGCAGGCATGGGAGGTATGATGGAAACTTGCGGCGCGGTGACGGCGATGTTTATGGCGCTTGGGCTGGCAAACAGTTCCGGAGATCTGCAGGCTTGCGATACGAAAGCACAGACCATGGGAAAAGTAAGGGAGCTGGCTGCAAAGTTTAAGGAGAAAAACGGATCTATTGTGTGTCGGGAACTGAAAGGGGTTGGCACCGGGAAGGTGCTGCGCAGCTGTGATGGCTGTATCGAGGATGGTATTCGCATTCTGGGGGAATATTTATTGGATTAATAAAGGTTGAGTGGTAAAACGGACGAAAAAAGAGCGGAAAAAGTATCCTGCAGGCTAAGACGCCTTGCCGGATATTTTTTCCGCTCTTTTTCCTGTGTATTGAAAGCCGCCCATTTTGTTTACTATGATAGTATTTCAAGTGTGATTATAGCAGATGTTGATGATTTTTTGCAGTAAAGAAAAGTTATCTGCGCAATATCTGGATAGAGAGTAGTTGTTGAAATGGAAAATTTTTGATCGTGTGGCATAAATCAGAGGATCTTTGCATATTCATAAGCAGAAGAGGAGAGGATGACTGCTATGACGAATAGGAATGTTTATGCAAATATTACAGCCAGAACCGGCGGAGATATCTATCTTGGTGTGGTTGGACCGGTGCGAACCGGAAAATCGACGTTTATCAAGCGTTTTATGGATGTGATGGTGCTGCCACAGATGGAGGATTCTGCGGCAAAGAAGCGGACGGTGGATGAATTGCCCCAATCGGCCCAGGGAAAGACGATCATGACCACGGAGCCGAAGTTTATTCCCCGGGAGGCGGCAACGATTTCGTTTGATGATGAGGTTTCGGCAAATCTGAAGCTGATCGATTGTGTGGGTTATCTGATTGACGGAGTGAACGGTCATATGGAAGAGGGCAGTGAACGGATGGTGAAGACACCCTGGTTTGACCATGAGATCCCCTTTGCGAAAGCGGCACAGATCGGAACGGAAAAGGTGATACGGGAGCATGCAACCATTGGAATCTTGGTGACAACAGATGGAAGTTTTACGGAAATTCCAAGGGAAAATTATGTTCCGGCGGAGGAGCGTACGGTACAGGAATTGAAAAAAATTGGAAAACCTTTTGTGGTTTTGCTGAATACGCTAAGGCCACACAGCAATGATTCACAGCAGCTGGCGAAGAAACTGCAGGAAAAATACGGCGTTTCTGTGCTGCCGGTCAATTGTGAGCAGTTGAAACAGGAGGATATCTGTAAGATTTTACAGGAAGCGTTGTATGAGTTTCCTGTGACAGAACTTGATTTTTATTTACCGAAATGGGTGGAAATGCTGCCGATTTCCCATAAAATCAAGGAAGCGGCCATTGCCGAAGCGGGCAGGATTCTGAATCAGGCAGAGCAGATGAAGGATATTGCGGGTGTTACTTTTTTACCGGAGCGGGAGGAGATTGCTTCCATTCGGCTGGAAGTGACGGATCTGGCAAATGGTACGGTGAAAATCTGCTTTGGTGTGGACGACAGTTATTATTATGAAAATATCAGTGAGCTGGCAGGGGTTCCAATCCATGGAGAATACGAGCTGATCTCACTGATCCGGGAACTGTCAGCGAAAAAAGAAGCATATGCACAGGTGGCAGAGGCCATGGAGAGCGTGCAGCGCACCGGGTATGGTGTCGTGTCACCGTCCATGGAACAGATTTCCGTGGAAGAACCGGAACTGATCCGGCACGGCGGTCAGTATGGGGTGCGTCTGAAAGCTTCATCGCCATCGATACATATGATCCGGGCAAATATTGAGACAGAGATTGCACCAATCATCGGAAGCGAAGAACAGGCAAAAGATGTGGTGTCTTATATTAAGGAAAATGAGAATACATCAGAGGGCTTG
>CAVAFS010000364.1:2421-9737 GCA_963587975.1 Bulleidia sp.
GGAAAACAAATATTTTTGGGAAATCACTGGGAGAATTGGTGGAAGATGGTATCCGCAGGAAAATCACGATGATAGATGAGGAAAGCCAGCAAAAACTGCAGGATACGATGAAAAAAATTGTGAATGACAACAATGGTGGACTCGTATGTATTATATTATAAAAGCGTAAGAAAGTCCGTCAGAAATATCACACACGGCGTTTTAGTCTGTGGGATACTTCTGGCGGACTTTCGTATTATTATAGTAACTTATAGCAGGAGAGACACACAGACTTGTTCATTTTCGGGTTTTGTGGTATTATAATTTACTATCTATGTGAAAAGTATAACGATTCGACATAAACAGATAAAAAGGAGAATGCTGGTATGAGTGAGGTATATGACAAATTACTGAAGTGTTACCGCAGTGTAAGGGAAAAAATCAGCTTTGAGCCGCAGGTGGCACTGATCCTCGGATCGGGACTTGGGGATTATGCAGAGCGGATTCAGGTGGAAGCAGTTTTGGATTATCATGACATTGAAGGCTTCCCGGTTTCCACAGTGCTTGGTCACAAAGGAAGATTTGTGTTTGGATATATTCAGGATGTTCCGGTCGTGATCATGCAGGGGCGTGTGCATTATTACGAAGGATATGATATGCATGACGTGGTGCTTCCGACGCGACTGATGGGAATGCTTGGTGCAAAAGTGCTGTTTTTGACGAATGCGGCCGGTGGCATGCAGGATGGCATGCAGGCAGGAGATTTTATGCTGATCACCGGACATATTTCCAGTTTTGTGCCGTCACCGTTAGCCGGACCGAATATAGAGGAGCTTGGCACCCGATTCCCGGATATGAGCGAAGTTTATAAAAAAGATCTGCAGGAAATCATACGAAGTACAGCAAAGAACTGTGAAATTCCGTTAAAAGAAGGTGTATATGTGCAAACCAGTGGGCCAAATTATGAGACACCGGAGGAAATTCAAATGTATAAAATCCTTGGTGCGGATGCGGTTGGTATGAGTACGGCCTGCGAAGCAATGGCAGCGAACCATATGGGAATGCGTGTGTGCGGTATTTCCTGTATTTCCAATCTGGCGGCAGGCATTTCAAAAAATCCGCTGACCCATGCCGAAATTCAGGAGACGGCAGACCGGGTAGCACCGCTGTTTAAGCAGCTGATCACGGAATCTGTAGTGAATATTGCAAAAACAATAGAATAATAGAAACAATATGAGAAAGGAAAGAAGATGAATATTCGTTTTTATAATGCAAAAATCCTGACCTTAAATGAGCAGGAACAGTTTGAAATCATCCATGGAGAACTCTGGGTAAATGGAGATTCCATCAGTTATGTAGGAGAGAGCAAAAACCCGGCAGAAATCTGCACAGAATGGAAACTGGAGCAGCCGGTATGGGAGCGAGAGATTGACGTAAAAGGCAATCTGCTGATGCCGGGATTTAAAAATGCCCATGCACATACGTATATGACATTTTTACGTTCTTATGCGGACGATCTGCCGCTGCAGGAGTGGTTATATCAGATGTGTTTCCCGAAAGAGGACAAGCTGGATACGGAAAATATCCGTCCGTTGGAAGTGCTTGGTATCATGGAATATCTGACCAGTGGTATCACCACAAGTTTTGATATGTGTTATTTCCCACCAGTGTATGCGCAGGTGGCCGCACAGTGCGGTTTCCGTGCCGTTCAGGTATCCGGTGTCAACAGCTTTGGTGGAAGCGCAGCAGTCGTTGAAGAAAATTATCTGAAAGTCAATGAGACCAGTGATCTGACTTCTTTTATGATTGGTTTCCATGCGGAATACACGACAAAAATGGATCTGATGAAAGAAATCGCAGATCTGGCGCACAAATATAAATCACCGGTATTTTTACACAATTCTGAGACACAGAACGAGGTAAAAGAGTGCCTGGAGCGTTATGGCAAGACTCCGACACAGCTGACAGAAGAACTTGGCATGTATGAGTATGGCGGTGGTGGATACCACTGTGTATACTTTGATGACAAAGATTTTGAAATCTTTAAGAAACGTCAGCTGACAGCCGTTACCTGCCCGGCGTCCAATCTGAAACTAGCAAGCGGTATCGCACCGCTGAAACGGTTTGTGGAGGAAGGCATTCCGGTGGCCATCGGTACAGACGGACCGGCAAGCAACAACAGTCTGGATATGTTTAAGGAAATGTTTCTGGCAAGTGCACTTGCAAAAGTACGTGAAATGGATGCTGAGTGTATCGGTGCGGACAAGATTTTATATATGGCAACTACAGGCGGTGCTCATGCTATGGGGCTGGATAACTGTGACCGTTTGGCCGCAGGCAAGAAAGCGGATCTGATCATGATCGACTTGCAGCAGCCGAACATGCAGCCGGAGAACAATATCGTGAAAAATCTTGTATACAGTGGAAGTAAGCAGAATGTGAAGCTGACGATGGTAAACGGAAAAATCCTGTATGAAGATCAGAAATTCTCCATCGGATTTGAGCCGGCTGATATTTATAAAGAAGCAAACCGCATTATTCGTTCTATGGAAGGATAAGATTTATGAAAGTAACATTATATACCGACGGCGCTGCCCGGGGAAATCCGGACGGACCGGGCGGATACGGGGCCGTTTTACAGTTTATCGATTCTACAGGCAAGCTGCATGAACGTGAATTGAGTGCCGGTTACCGCAAGACAACAAATAACCGCATGGAGCTGATGGCGGCAATCGTAGGTTTGGAAGCGTTAGTTAAACCGTGTCAGGTGGAGTTATATTCTGATTCCAAATATCTGACAGATGCTTTTAACCAGCACTGGATCGATGGCTGGCTGAAGCGCGGTTGGAAAAAATCAGACAAATCTCCGGTAAAAAACAAAGATCTGTGGAGCAGACTTCTGGCGGCGATGGAACCGCATCAGGTAACCTTTCACTGGGTGAAAGGACATGACGGACATCCGGAGAATGAACGCTGTGACCGTCTGGCTACCACGGCTGCAGATGGCGGCAATCTGTTGGAGGATGAAGTGACAGAATGAAAACACAAATGAATAACAGAAACCTGTTTTTGTGCTTTACGGCACTGACAGGTGCTGTGATCGCCGGGCTGGTGTGGCTGTATCTGAAAGTAGCAAATGTAGGAATTACAGTCATCTGGGAAATCATTCCGGCATACATAGATTCCAAATATTATACGATTTTGATGTGTCTGGTGGGCGGTGTGGTCATTGGATTATTCCACCGGGTATATGGCCCATATCCGGAGCGGATGGCAGATTCCGTCAAACGGGTAAAAGACACGGGCACGTATCCATACCGGAAACTGCCAATGATCGTGTCAGCATCGTTTTTATCCCTGTTTTTTGGTGGGGCAGTAGGACCGGAATGCGGTCTGGTAAGCCTTTTGCTTGGACTTTGCTGTTGGGCGATGGATCAGTTTGGACTGGCGCGCTGGAAGATGGAAACGTTAATTGCCGGGAATCCTTACATTATGAAAAAGGAGCTGTTCCGGGTCATGGCGGCTGGATTGCTTTTGCCGCCGGATCAGATCGTATATGACAAAGGAAAAATTAACTGGAAACGAAAAGAGCAGGTTGCAGCGGGTGTGACAGCTGGCTTGACCGGCCTTGCGGTGTACGAATTGCTGAATGCTCTCTTTGGAAGATGTCTGGCAGTTCCGCATCTGCAGGGAGGCGTGCTGATCCTGAGAGATAAAGTTGCAATTGCACTGCTGATCGTGGTAGGAATTGCGGCAGGTTATCTGTATCTGATTTTTCGGAAAGCAAGTGAATGGTTTTTTGGAAAATTGCGTGAAAAACATCTGGCAGTATTCAATGCGGTGCTTGGTGGTCTGATCCTGGGACTGATCGGTTCCGCACTGCCGATGACCATGTTTTCCGGTGGAAATAACATTCAGGCAATGCAGTACGAATATCTGAAATATGCGCCGTATCTGCTGATCGTGATCGGAGTGGTAAAATTGTTCCTGACGAATGTCTGCATTGAATCCGGCTGGAGAGGCGGACATTTCTTCCCACTCATTTTCAGCGGATTGAGCATTGGATACGGATTTTCTGCAAGTTTGCATACAAATGAGATCGTCAGCGTTATTCTGGTGACAGGCGCATTGCTTGGAACCGTGCTACAGCAGCCGCTGGGCGCATTGGCCCTGTCAATGGTATTTTTCCCTGTGAAGGATTTTGGCTGGATGTTTCTGGCCTCAGCGGTAGGCGGATGTATTCCGGTACCGGTGGCCCTTCGCACGAATCCAGAGAAAAAAGGGTTTGTATACAATATGGTACAGATGAAGAAACGGGGAAAGTTTTTGCCTGGGAAAGAGTAAATGCATTGCTTTACAAGGAAGAAATGCTATGATATTATGATAAGAGTGTGTAATTGCACTGTTTTCAGTGATTGCATAAACGAATTAGATATTCAAAATAAACACATAGATGGAGGAACACGAGAGTGAAAAAGTATGGTGTAAATGAATTACGAAGAATGTATCTTGACTTTTTCAAAAGCAAAGATCATCTTGTTATGAAAAGTTTTTCGCTGATCCCGCATAATGACAACAGTCTGTTGCTGATCAATGCAGGAATGGCACCGTTAAAACCTTATTTTACAGGAGCAGAGATTCCGCCGAAGCGCAGAGTTTCCACCTGCCAGAAATGTATCCGTACCGGTGATATCGAAAATGTAGGAAAGACAGCACGTCATCTGACCTTTTTCGAGATGCTTGGTAACTTTTCTTTTGGCGATTATTTCAAACATGAAGCAATTGCATGGTCCTGGGAATTTTTAACAAAAGTTCTGGAGTTAGACCCGGAGCGTCTGTATCCGTCTATTTACGGAGAGGATGAGGAAGCATTCGAGATCTGGACAAAAGAGATTGGTGTACCGGCAGAGAAGATCACACGTTTCTACCGTGATGAGAATGGTGAATGTGATAACTTCTGGGAGCATGGCGCAGGTCCTTGCGGTCCATGTTCTGAGATTTACTATGACCGTGGAGAAAAATATGGCTGCGGCAGCCCGGACTGTAAAGTAGGCTGTGACTGTGATCGTTTCATGGAAGTATGGAACAACGTATTTACACAGTTCAACGGTGATGGAAAAGGAAATTACGAAGAATTAGAGAATAAAAACATTGATACAGGTATGGGACTTGAGCGTTTGGCTGTTGTTATGCAGGACGTAGATTCCGTATTTGATATTGATACTATGAAAGCAATCCGTGATAAAGTATGTGAGATGTCTCACAAAACTTACCAGACAGATGCACTGGATGACGTATCCATCCGTCTGATCACAGATCATATCCGTTCCGCTACATTCATGGTATCTGATGGTATCATGCCGACCAACGAGGGCAGAGGCTATGTACTCCGTCGTCTGATCCGTCGTGCGGCAAGACATGGAAAAATGCTTGGTATCGATGGCCTGTTCCTGGCTGAGCTGAGCAAAACTGTTATCCATGAGAGCAAAGACGGATATCCGGAACTGGAAGAGAAAAAAGAGTTCATTTTCCGTGTACTGACACAGGAAGAAGAAAAATTCAATAAAACCATCGATCAGGGACTTGCAATCCTGGCAGACATGCAGGCAGAGATGGAAAAAGAAGGAAAGAAAGTTCTTTCTGGAGAAGATGCATTCCGTCTGTATGACACTTACGGATTCCCGGTAGACCTGACAGAAGAAATCCTGGAAGAAAAAGGATTTACCATCGATCAGGAAGGCTTTGAAGCAGCTATGGAAGAGCAGCGTACCAAAGCACGTAAAGCAAGAAAAGTAACAAACTACATGGGTGCAGATGCAACTGTTTATGATGCAATCGATCCGTCCGTTACAACAACATTTGTTGGCTATGATCGTTTCAGCCATGATTCAGAAGTAACCGTTCTGACCAGCGAGACAGAACTGGTGGAGGCACTGACAGATGGCGAAGCAGGTACTATTTTTGTAAATGAGACTCCGTTCTATGCAACTATGGGTGGACAGACCGCTGATACCGGTTATATCCGTACAGCAGAAGGTGAGTTCCGCGTAGAAGATACTGTAAAAATGCTTGGTGGTAAAGTCGGACATATCGGCCGTGTGACAAAAGGCATGATCAAAGTTGGCGATACTGTTACGCTGGAAGTAGATGCAAAGAGACGTTCTCTGATCGCAAAGAACCACAGTGCAACACACTTACTGCAGAAAGCACTGCGTAACGTACTTGGTTCTCATGTAGAGCAGAAAGGTTCTGACGTAAATCCGGATCGTCTGCGTTTCGACTTCTCTCATTTCTCCGCTATGACAGCAGAAGAACTGAAACAGGTTGAGACAATCGTAAATGAGAAGATCGCAGAGGCACTTCCGGTTGAGACAAACATTATGAGTTTGGAAGATGCAAAGAAAACCGGTGCTATGGCACTGTTTGGCGAGAAATACGGTGATGAAGTCCGCGTTGTAAAAATGGGTGACTTTTCCACAGAGCTTTGTGGTGGTACACACGTAGCAAACACAAGCGAGATTTCCGCATTCAAGATTGTATCTGAGTCCGGTATCGCAGCAGGTGTAAGACGTATCGAGGCACTGACTTCTGATGCATTATATGCTTACTATGATAAACTTGAGGAGATCATCAACGAGGCAGCCGCATTACTGAAAACAAATGCAGCAGGTCTGACAGAGAAGATCACACATCTGCAGGCAGAAGTAAAAGAACTTCACAGCGAGAACGAGTCCTTAAAGAGCAAAGCTGCACAGGATGCACTTGGCGATGTTATGGATCGTGTAGAAGAAGTAAAAGGCGTAAAACTTTTGGCAACCGCGCTGGAGAACGTTGATATGAATGGACTTCGTGATCTGGGTGATCAGTTAAAAGAAAAACTTGGAGAGGGTGTCGTTGTTCTGGCATCTGCAAACGAAGGAAAAGTAAGTCTGGTAGCTATGGCAACTGACGGCGCAATGAAACAGGGGGCACATGCAGGTAACCTGATCAAAGCGATCGCTGCAAAAGTTGGCGGTGGCGGCGGCGGACGTCCGAACATGGCTCAGGCCGGTGGAAAGAACCCGGCAGGTATTCCGGATGCGATCGCAGCAGCAAAAGAAGCACTGGAAGGTCAGATTAAATAATAAGATAGTTTATCCTCTGTATTCAGGTAATGATCATGCGTGAGAAATTAGTTGAATGCAGAGAAAAAACATAATTATGCAAAAAATCGCAAAAAGTGTGTGAAAAAGTTTGGAAAAACTATTGACATATCTGCGAAAAATGATTATAATTGTCAAGCAGTGCAGTAAAATATTACCCAAACAGTTGAATATGCACAATACGCAACTGGAGGG
>CAVAFS010000365.1:0-4415 GCA_963587975.1 Bulleidia sp.
ACATCGTATTTCTAATTTTTTAGAATTATTTTTTTCTGATCCCGTTAAAAACGCCATTTAAAAACTGGCATGGCATTTGCATTATATATTTTCGACACGATAAATCAAATCCAAGGCCAAGGAAATTATCAAAAAAATCCAAACAAAGGAGATGACAAATATTTTATGTTAGCACTTATTGGCACATTAACAATCATAATCATGTTGATCCTGATTATGACAAAAAGAATGCAGACACTGCTGGCTCTGATTATTGTTCCAATCGTTGGTTGCCTCATTGCAGGATTTGCCGGACTGATATCTGTTGAAGATGGAACATTTTCACTGACAACTATGGGAGGTTTTATTACCTCTGGTCTGCAAAATATCGCACCGACTGGTGTTATGTTTATTTTTGCAATTTTATTCTTCGGCATTCTGACTGATGCTGGTACCTTTGATCCTATCATCAGTGGTATTTTAAAAGTCGTTGGAAAAAATCCGGTGAAAATCTGTATCGGAACAGTTATTCTTGCATGTCTGGTACACTTAGATGGTTCCGGTGCTGTTACTTTCCTGATTGCAATTCCGGCAATGCTTCCATTATATGAGAAGCTCGGAATGCGAAAAACCACGCTTGCCACTTTAGTTGCACTTGGTGCTGGTGTTATGAACATGCTTCCATGGGGTGGACCGACAATCCGTGCCATCACGGCATTAGATACTACGGTAAACGACCTGTACAAACCGATGGTTCCAGCACAGATTGCAGGTATTGCTTTTATTATCCTCGTTGCCATTTTCCTCGGCAAAAAGGAACAGAAACGCCTGGGCGATTCCCTCAATCAGATTGAACTTGATGCATCCACACAGGCAAATATTGAGGAAAACAGTTTAAAACGACCAAAATTATTTATTTTCAACATTGCACTGATCATTCTTGCAGTTGTTATACTGATTACCGCTATTTTACCACCAGCTGTCGTATTTATGATTGCAACTGCTATTGCACTGATGGTGAATTACCCGGATATCAAAATTCAGAAAGAACTTGTAGATTCCCATGCAAAATCTGCACTGATGATGGCAAGTATGCTTTTTGCAGCTGGTTCCTTCATTGGTATTATGCAGGGTTCCGGTATGCTCAGTGCCATGAGTACCGCTCTGGTAAGCCTGATCCCGACAACACTTGGAAAAGTACTTCCTACTATCATCGGAATTATTTCCATGCCATTAAGCTTATTATTTGATCCGGACTCCTATTACTATGGTGTAATGCCGGTTGTTGCCAATGCGGCAGGCGCACTCGGTGTTGATCCGCTTATGATTGGTCGTGCATCCATCATTGGACAGATGACGATGGGATTCCCAATCAGTCCTCTCACCGGAGCAACCTTCCTCTTAACAGGTCTGACTGGCATTGACCTCGGAGAACATCAAAAGCATACCTTTGTATATGCATTTTTAACCAGTATCGTAATGTTAATTGTTTCCATCATTATTGGAGCAATCAGTATTTAACCGAAAACATCCACATTATATTCAGGAGGATATTATACTATGAAAAAAATCAGAATCGGAAGCGGCGCCGGTTACGCAGGAGATCGCATTGAGCCGGCTGTAGAACTTATGGAAAAAGGCAACCTTGATTACATTATCTTTGAATGCCTGGCAGAGCGTACCATTGCCATCGGTCAAAAAGATAAACTTGCAGATCCGACCAAAGGCTATAACCAGTTACTGGAAGCCAGAATGAATAAAATCTTAAAACTGGCAAAAGAAAATCATATTAAAGTTATCACAAACATGGGATCAGCAAACCCGCTGGCTGCCATGAATAAGACAGTAGAACTCGCAAACTCCCTTGGTGTGACAGGATTAAAAATTGCTGCTGTAACAGGCGATGATATTTTACCACAGATTGATCAGTACTATGACAACTCTGTTCTGGAACTCGACTGCAAACTGGGTGATATCAAAGATTCTCTGTTATCCACAAACGTATATCTTGGTTGTGATGGTATTCTGGAAGCACTGGAAAACGGTGCAGACATCGTCATTACCGGACGTGTATCCGATCCGGCGCTTTCTATCGCACCATTAGTACATGAATTTGGCTGGAATATCAACGATAACCCGGATCAGATGGGACAGGCTGTTCTGGTCGGACATTTACTGGAATGCGCTGGTCAGGTAACAGGTGGATATTATGCAGATCCTGGATTCAAAGATGTTCCAGATCTTGACCGCCTTGGATTCCCGTTAATTGAGATTGACGAAACCGGTCATTTTACGGTCTCAAAAGTAGAAGGTTCCGGCGGACTTGTTTGTGAAGACACCTGTAAAGAACAGATGATCTACGAAATTCACAATCCGGAAGCTTATCTGACTCCAGATGCAATTGCGGATTTTTCCCACGTCACATTTACACAGCAGGGAAAAGATATTGTAGCCGCTGCAAATGCAACTTCTCACGGAAAACCAGAGACCTTAAAGGTCAGCATCGGATATCGTGACTGCTTCATCGGTGAAGGCGAGATCAGTTATGGCGGTCCAAACTCCATGGCCCGTGCACAGCTTGCAGCAGACATTATCGAAAAACGTCTGAAACTCATCGGCTGTGACATGGAGGAATTCCGTGTAGATTACATTGGATTTAACTCTCTTTACAAAGACAAAATTTCCAATCAGTATGCACCAGATGTATTCCCGGAAATCCGCCTTCGTGTCAGTGGTCGTACAAAAGATAAAGAAAATGCAACTTTAATTGCAAATGAAGTAGAAGCACTGTATACAAACGGTCCTGCCGGCGGTGCCGGTGCTACAAAGAAAGTATCTGAAGTAGTATCCATCTGCTCCATCTTTGTTCCTAGAGATATTGTTGATATTCAGGTAAGTTATCAGGAGGTATAAGATCATGAAATTAAAAGAAATCGCACATTCAAGAACAGGTGACAAAGGAGATATCTCCAATATTTCCGTCATCGCGTACAAAGCAGAGGATTATCCGCTATTAAAAGAAAAAGTGACCTGCGAAAAAGTCAAAGAATATTTCGGTGAAATCTGCAAGGGTAAAGTTGTCCGCTATGACATCGACAGTCTCTGCGCTATGAACTTTGTCCTCGACAAAACTCTAGGCGGCGGTGTTACTCGTTCCCTGGCTCTGGACAAACATGGAAAAGCACTTGGGATGGCTCTGATGGAAATGGAAATCTAGGCATTCTACAGCTCAATTTGATTCTTTCAAACGTTATAATACTTAACCAATTTACCAAAAAGCCCCTAATCGGAAAGAGAGATCACACATCTCCCTTTCCGATTTTATTATACAAAGTTGCCAGTGAAATCCCCAGTGTTTTCGCAGCTTTCTTTTTTCCTTCCAGTGTATTTCCAAACTGTTCCAATACCGACATGATCTGCTGTCGTTCATACTGATGTACACGTTCTGCCAATGTTGGCATTTTTACACTGCTTCCTTCGCTCATAATCGTAGGTGGTAAATCCTCCACGTCAATCTGAGTTCCACTCATCATTAACGTTGCGTATTCCAGGATATTTTCCAGTTCCCTCACATTTCCCGGCCAATTATATTCCATTAGAATATTGCGTGCCGCCTCTGTAATTCCGATTTTTCGTTTATTCTGAATCGAAATCTTTTTCAAATGATGTTCAAGCAATGGTGCTATATCACCTCTCCGCTCGCGCAATGGGACAAGATGAAGCGGAATTGCTGCAATTCGATAATACAGATCCTGTCGGAATTTCTTTTCTTCAATATATTTTTCCAGATCCACATTGCATGCTCCAATGATTCTGACATCAATGTCGATTTCTTTCGTTCCTCCTACTCTTCGGATTTTTCGCTCCTGTAAGGCACGAAGTAATTTTGCCTGCAAGGTATAATCCATCTCTGATATCTCGTCTAAAAACAAGGTACCCTTATTTGCAATTTCAAATAATCCGGCTTTTCCACCTTTTTGCGCTCCGGTAAACGCTCCATTCTCATAGCCAAATAATTCACTTTCCAACATATTTCCGGTTAAAACAGCGCAATTGATTGCAATAAATGGATAGCTTCTTCGCTCGCTTTCATTATGTATCGCCTGTGCATACAATTCTTTTCCACATCCGCTTTCGCCCTGCAGCAACACAGAAATATCGGAATGTGCAATCTTCTTTGCCATTTCGATGCAATGCATCGTGACTTCACTGCCATACACAATATCATCAAAATCATATCTGGTACCATTTACTTCTTTCATTCTTGCATCCAGATATGCTTCCTTTTCATTTAATTCTCCGATCATTTCTGCCAGAAACCGGGCATTTTCCAGAAATGTAACCGTTGAAATTCCACCTACAACTTCGCCGTTTTCCCGTATCGGATACATATTGGCAAAATATTCTTTCCCATTTTCCACGCGGTGCATCTGCTC
>CAVAFS010000365.1:4425-16524 GCA_963587975.1 Bulleidia sp.
CTCCTGCATTTTTCCGCTTTTCATTACTTCCGGAAGCATTGCACCCGGTCGGATCTCTTTTAACGGTTTTCCTTTTACTTCTTCCAATGTATGCTCAATAAATTTGGCATAAGCATCATTGAAAAATGTTATTTTTTCCTCTTTATCTACGATCAGAATACCTTCTTTTACAGCATTCAGAATATTTTCCATTGTTTCCATAATGTTCCCTGCTCCAACTATCTATTCTGCCAACAGATCTGCTCTCCCGTAATTGGAGTATAGCGGATCAGTTCTACTGCATCCAAATTTTCCGCATGCATATCCACTGCTGAAATCTGATGATTTTCATAAGTTGTATAATAATAGATTCCTTTGTTCAGATTGCAACAGGACGTATACAGCGTGATCTCATATTTTCCCTCTGTGACTTCGCAGCATCCACGCTGCTGATCTACCGAGTTTAATATATGAAAGAACTGACTGACACTCTCGTTTTCTGAATCTCCGGAAATTGCATGCAATTTTGTAAATGCCACCCGCACAAAACGGGACGTGGACGATAAATCTCCCGGAAGTCCCAGAGCTCCCATACCACGGCTGTATGCCTGCAACTCCAGCTTGTCTGAAAAATGATTTTCCGGTTGTTTCGGTGACAAATGCATATATTGATTCAGCTGAAACATCTGCTGTGGAAATGGTGGATTGTTGGTCAGTACTCCCACCGGATTGTCATATACATACAGACCATCTGCCATACATTCCACGGTAATTGCTTTATCCGCATCCGCAATGATCCAGTGCAGCTGTGCCGTCGGCAAACTCTCATGGAACGGCGTTCCAACAAGATTCATACGATTCAGACATTCTTTTGCCTCCTGCACGGTTGCACACTGACGCAGAATCCATGGGATAAATTCATACTGCGCCACATTTTCTTTTTCCTCTGACATATCCTGATAAACTGCATTTCCGACAAAATTCAGGCCCGCCATACCAAGTCCTTTTTCATTGATGGCATCATAATATAATGGGTAGTCACCAACCACATGCGCCATGCCAAGGATTGCATAATTTTTGTCAATTTTTCCTGCATGACGAAACTTTATCGGGTAATTGCGCGGTGTAATGGTCAGTTCGTCTCCATAAGAAAATTCGTAATCTAAAGTTCTGCCAAAATAGGTATCTTTTGTTTTATAAATTGCTGCTGTACACATAGTTTTCCAAAAATTCCTCCTTGATGCATTTTGCAAATGCCTCTGGCTCGTCAGAAGCGAAATTGTGATATCCCGGCACAATTCTGTGCTTCCATCCTTTGGCTTCTGCCGCCTGATAGGCGGAACGATGAAACATTCCGGTTTTATCATCGGATCCGCAGGCCACCGTCACCGGAACAGAAATATTGAAATCCTCTAATTTCAAGTTCGAAAAGCTGTCCATTTCTTTTTCCAGAAACAGTTCCAGATTTTTCAGATTGCGGCTCTGCTGTTCCATGGACTGTCCTGCTTTGTCCCGGTTCATACCGCCCATGGCATTGACAAAGTGCATCATACAGGTGATGATTCTGTGCTTTTCAGCACCTTTGCGAAGTTTCTCCCAGAACGCATCCTGCTCCGCGGCCAGTTCGCCGCTTCCACGCATCAATGGCTCATGCAAAAATACCTGACGCACCAGTTCCGGATATTTGGTTGCCAGTGCCGCTGCCACCGCGCCGCCTGCACTGCAGCCAGCTACAAATACGCCATCCTCATTCCCTGTATCTTCATTTGAACATTCCGCCGCTTCTATTTCTTCTGACAACTTGCTCTGCTGATTTTCCACCGATTTTCGTTTTAATTCTGCCCGAATAATTTCTGCGGCATCCTCCGCATGCGCCCAGACAGAAAAATCCGCCTCTCCTTCCGCCGGAATGCTTCGGCTGTATCCTCTTCGGTCATAACTGATCACTGTAAAATGCTCCACCAGGATTGCGGATGCCTGACGGAAAAACTCGCTGTCGCAGGCTACTCCATGTATAAGCAAAAGGGTTGGTCCACTGCCTTCCCTTCTGCAAAACAGCGTTCCATGTGCTGTTTTCATCTGATATTCCATTTCTGTTCCTCCACTAAATCACCAGCCGGTTTTCAACACCATTTTTCTTCCGTTTCACGTCCGGCTGGTTTTAGATAGATTCAGTTTAACATAGAATTCAGACAATACAAATAAAAGATTTTCTTTCCTCTGCTTTTCTCCTCAATCTTATATCTGATTTCACCTATTACCATACATTCCATCTCAATTTTTTATATCTCCTGCTTCAGACAGGTTTTGATATCATCCTCCGCATTACTGATCAGATGCAGCTGAAACGTATCCACCAGATACTGCACCACATTCGGACTTAAGAACGCCGGCAGAATCGGTCCAAGGTAAATATTTTTGATGCCCAGGCTCAGCAATGCAAGCAATACCGCCACCGCTTTCTGCTCATACCAGGATAAGATCATGGATAATGGCAGACTGTTGACATCCGTGTCAAAAGCATCTGCCAGCGCGGTGGCAATCCGTACCGCAGAATACGCATCATTGCACTGTCCCACATCCAACAGTCTCGGAAGCCCTGCCACAGTTCCAAAATCAATTTTATTAAAGCGGTATTTTCCGCAGGCAAGAGTCAGGATCACACAGTCCTCCGGCACAAGTTCCGCAAACTCCGTATAGTAATTTCGTCCCGGCCTGGACCCATCGCAGCCGCCGATCAGGAATAAATGACGGATCTGTCCGTCTTTTACCGCCTGCACGATCTCTCCTGCATGACTTAAAGTGGCCTCATGCGCAAAACCAGTCAAAAGTTCTGCAGCCTGGTGACATTTCGGACAGTCTGACGGTTCCATCGGCTGTACCTCCCGCTCTTCAGAATAACCACCAAGTTCCAACGCCTGACGGATGATCTCACGGAAATCTTTTTCGCCATTCTCTTTCTTTCCGATATATTTCACACCGTCCCATCCAACAACATTTGTACTGTAAATGCGGTCTTTGTAGCTTTCCCGCGGCCGCATCAGACAGTTGGTAGTCATCAGAATGCAACCCGGAATATTATCAAACTGCTTCTGCTGATCCTGCCACGCACCACCAAAGTTACCGATGAGATGCGGATATTTTTTCAGGCCTTCATACCCATGTCCCGGAAGCATCTCTCCATGGGTATAAATATTCACCCCGGTTCCTTCGCTCTGCTGCAACAGCATTTCCAGATCATGAAAATCATGCCCGGAAACAATGATAAACGGACCGGCTTTCAGTGTCGTCGAGACGGTATGTGGCGTTGGATTTCCATAGGTCTGCGTATTTGCCTCATCCAACGTTTTCATCACAGCCAGTGCCATCTCCCCGGCTTTCATGGAAAAACGGATCAACTCTTCTACCGTCATTTTGTCATCCGTCACAGCTGCCAGTGCTTCCACATAAAAGTCATCCACAGCATCACTGAAATACTTTAATTCCCGCGCCTGATGTCCATATGCGCTGATTCCCTTCAATCCATAGATGATCAGCTGACGCAGAGAGCGGATATCCTCATCCAGATCCTGATCATACATGATTCCGGCAATTTCTGCGGTGCGCAGCATCTCACTTTTTTCTTCGGGAAGCCGGTAAGACATATAAATATTCTCTGTTCCGATGCCGCCAATCTGCTGACGCAGCTCATCTTTGATCTTCTGCGCTTCTTTCAAAAGCTTTACATGGACTTCTGCATCAAAGTTTACATTTGTCAGTGTTGTAAACAGACAATTTTCGATAAAGGAAATGACACCTTTATCCAGTTTTTCTCCCTGATCCAGCAATATTTTTCCGTAACAGCTAATGCCCTTTAACTGGAAAATAAGCAGATCCTGCAAGTTAGCAACCTCCGGTGTCTTTCCACACACCCCCTGCCGGGTACAGCCCTTTCCATTTGCGGTCTGCTCACACTGATAGCAAAACATCTCATATCCAAGTTCCATATTATTCTGCATGACATTTCCTCCAATTTCATTTTTACAGTTTAGAATGTCACATCAGAATATTTTTATACAAAAAACGGAACCACAGCGCTTAACTCTGTGATTCCGCCTTCTATACATTTTGGTGAATTGAAAATTTGGCTCTTATTCTTCTGCTGCTTCTTCGTCAGCGGCCTCATCATCCGGGATGCTGTTTCTGATAGCATCAACCATGACAACGATAGCTTCTGGATCGGTGTGAACATCTACATCCGGGTTCTTTGCAATGTCAAGGTCTTTGACACGAATAACATCGCCGACTTTCATACCTGCCACATCAACTGTTACATGGTCAACCAATGCTGCCGGTAATGCTTTGTATTCAATCTCCTCTAAGCACTCCTGCAGAGCACCTTCAAGGACTTTCTCACGGTTCTCAATTACAACGGCTGCTGTTGAGTGAACTTTCTCGGTACTTACCAGTGCCTGGAAATCAATCTCATCAACACAACGTTTCATTGAATTATAATCTACCTCTTTGATCAGAACATCGTAATCCTGTCCTTCTACATTCAGCATGATCTGGCTTCCTTTGTGATCTGTCTTTAACAGACGCTCAACTTCGATTCTGTCCATCTTCAACGGAACGGAGCCCTCGATCTCTTTACCGAACAGGTTACCTGTTACGAATCCCTCTCTTCTGAGTTTCTTTGCTTTGACATCCATGCTTCTTTTTTCAGCTTTTAAAGTATTCATTTATCTTTTCCTCCAAAAATCTGAATTGCTTAGCAGCCTTCTACAAAGAGGTTTTGTTAAGTAGTTCCTTATTTGTTACAGCGTCATTATAGCAGTTATAGCAGAAACAGATTAACCAAAATTGTAAAAATATTCGCCATATTTTTGGTAATTATGAAGCGATTTTCGTCATATCGCAAAAATTTCCTATCAAATAAAAAACATCCTCCACACAGTTTCCTGCATGAAGGATGCCTCAATTTCACATAGGAAAGCGAACATTCACGATCCGCTTTCGCTGCTTATTCATTTTATCCGATGTATATACATCCAGCTGTCCACATAATCTTTGCGTTCCTGCTCCGACATTTTCACATATCTGGAATATTCCAGTTTCACCGGCTGCATTGTTGCACCCTCACATTTAAAACATTCCACACCACTTCTTCTCGAAACAGTCCGCAGCCACCCACATTTCGGGCATATGAACAAACGTATCATTCTGTTGTACCCTCCGAATCATCTGAGGTATTATCAGATCCCGTTGTACTTGTACCATTTCCAAAGAACTCATCCTGAGTGCTGAAACGGTTATCACTCTCATGATCCGCATCCATCTCAGACAAATCGATAATTTCCTGGTTGTATTTTTTCACCGTATCAGACGGCTCGTAGTCCTCGGTACCGAACAACTGCTTGTGCAGCTCTTTTACATTGCTCTCCAGATCCAGCGGAACTACAACATTACCGGTCTTTTTATTGATGGTCTTGGTATCCTTTGTATACGGAAAACCGCCACTGTTTGCCATATCATATTTGATCATGACAGCCATCATGCTGATGATATCTTTCTTATTCAAATCTGTGGAGATCTGCGGAAATACGGTATTGATCGCACTGTTCAGCTCACTGAGGCTTGCTCCCTTTGCCTTCTTGATGATTTCAGTCAGAACACGGCGCTGACGCTCCGCACGCTTGTAATCGCCACCACTTGTGTAACGGATTCGCGCATAAGATACCGCCTGTGTACCATTCAGTGTCTGCTTTCCGGTATGCTCTACCAGAGTGCTGTCTCCGCCTGTATGATTACTTGTATCAATGATATACTGATTCAGATAATCAAGCTCCTCGTCGCTCTCAATCTCAATATCTACACCGCCGAGGATATCAACCACATCTGCTACTGCAGAAAAATCAAATGCCACATAGTTATCAATTTCCAGATCCAGGTTTCGGTTCAGCATTGTCACTGCCTGCTCTGCACCGCCTGCCGCGTATGCTGCGTTGGCTTTTCTGAAATAAGCATCCTCGCCTTCACCGGCCACGTTCAGGAATGTATCACGATAAATAGATACCAGACTTACTTCCTTCGTCTCATTGTTAATATTCATAACCATGATCACGTCACTGTTACCAGTCTTGTAATCGCCCATCTCACGGTTGTCCAGCCCTAACAATGCGATGGTCGTATAACCATTGAAGGTGGCCTGCGTCTCAGCAGATACGTCTGCTTTACCGACTTTGGATGTATCCAGTTTTCTGTTGTTGATCAGGTCCAGTTTACTGTACAGGAATAATACTCCTGCAACAAGAATCAAAATAATAATCTCAATAATAAATAAAATCAGTTTACGTTTTCTTCTTTGTCTCTTGGAAAGTTTTTTACGTTTTGCCATCTTTTATCTCCATGTTGCTTTTGTTAACTGTCTTCTTAAACGCGTAGTTATCCCGCGCATGCATAAAAACATCATACCCCAAGGACATAAAAAACTCAACCGTTTATTTTCTTAAATTTTTTTGAACATATGGCTCGCCGGTGATCAGTTCATACACGTCCCTGCAAAGCTTCTCCGTATGTTCAAACACCAGACGTTCAAAACGTTGATCCGTCTGCAGTCCTTCCGAATCCCGCATCCTCATTGCAAATATGTACTGGCTGTTCTTGCCAGGAACCAGGCTTCCCGCCGGTGTCATCACATGATATTCCGGTGTCTCACAGTAAGATCCGCAAAATCCGTGATCCGCTGCATCCGCCATATAGATCACACCGTAACGGTAATCTGCTCCGTCTGTTCCAACCGGTGCGTTTATCTCTTTTTCCATCAGAGGGCGCCATTCCTGCGCTTCCTCATCCCAGGTACAGCATGCATAAAACAGTGCAATATCAAAATTACTTGTAAAGGCCGTCCATTCCTTTGGCTCCCCACAATATACCGGTGCAACACCCGGAATGTGTTCCATGGGAAGTTCCCGTTTCTGCACATGACATCCCCGGATCGCATATGCATTTTCGCCTCTGAAGTAATTCGGCAGAGAAAACTGCTTGGTGAAAGTCCCGTTCGGTAATGTCACTTTCTGATCCATTTCATACCGGCTGCGGTCTTCCATTGAAAGAATACCTTCGGTCGGTTTCCATTCGACTCCCTGGCGCGCACAGGCATCCAGTTCCAGATTTAATAAAATTGCTTTCTTGCGTTCTAACTGCTGTTTTACATGAATTTTTGCAATATCTCTGATTGATACTCTCGTTTCCATCTCTTTTCTCCTTACCCTGTCATATTGCGCTGAGGAATAGCAGTATCCCCTTGCGTGCGACTATTTTATCAATTTAGTCTTGCAGATTTCAAGTACTTTTGACGAAAAAATGCGGAATCCCGACGGCTGTCGACAATGTTCGACACAGTTTCGACAAAATTCGACAAATGATGCGAAATCGGTATTTTCATTTTAATGAATTTGTTAATGGCGCTTCTTACAACATCTATTAAAATGTGATTTATAGAAACAAGAAAATACGAATCATTTACAAGAAATACTCTTTTAATCTACCCAAAAAGAGCCGTCAGAACTTATGCCTTATCTCAGGCACAGTGCTGACGACTCCTCCAGTCTGTCATTTTCTACTTTTAAATACTGCCGGGCAGCTTCTACCTCTACCAGACAATATATTTTATCTATTGTTCTTCGGTTCATTTCTCCAGATTGTTCTTTGCAGATGAATATCTGAAAACAAAAAATTATCTAACGTAATATCCTGCGGCATGGATTTCTGTGGAAATCATGTTTTCAACAAACACATAATATGTACCTGTTTTTTCACATGGAAATGTACCAGCAACATTATGCATTCCACTGATGTAAAGCATAGATCCGTCTGGCCTGCGAATTCCAATGCGATGATATCTGTCAGAATAAATATAGCAGGAAATTGATACACTTGTACCGGCTTTCTTAATAAAACCTGTGGATCTAACAAAATTGTTTCCTGGAATATACCAGTCAAAATTCTTCTGAACTGTTAATGGCTCAAGACTCTCCTCTTCCATAACAATCGCATTATTCCACTTTTCCTCATCTACCTGATCCGCCGGAATCACCTGATACTCATTTGTAGTATCACTATCTCGTAACGGATTAGTTTCTGTTTCCCTTGTCTCTCGATACAACTCATTCTGGCTTGTTGCTACCTGCGCACTGGAAGCAAACGCAGTTACAGAACTTCCCACAACCAGAGCTAATGCCAAGGCCACACTGAGACAGGTTCGTTTTCCACTTTTCTGCCACTTAATCATATACTCCACTCTCCTTCTCAATGATTCCTCATTGTTCAGTTGTGAAACAAAAGGTGGTAATATGGTTTGGCCACTCTTACTGGCTTTCAGCAACAGATTAAAATAAATCTTCGCTTTGCCATTGAAATATCTCTTACACACATGAATATCACAGGCAATATCTGACCATGTATCGAGATCATCCAGATACAAATGCAGGATTGGATTAAACCAGTTGATCAATATAATTCCCAGCGCAATCTTTTTCCCAAGATTGTCCCCACGCACAATGTGCATGCCTTCATGCATCAGGATAATTTTCATATCCTCATCCGAATACGGAATTTCAGGAAGCACAATTTTCTGCGGAAATACGCCCATTACACATGGAGACTTCGTCGTAAAATTTGTACAGAACTTAATCCGATTCCAGTTTCTGCCCGGGTATAACTGCTGTAATATTTCCCGATAGCTGTTACCGTGGATCGGAAGATTATTTCTGCAGATCCACCGATAATGCTTCCACTTATTTGCATAATATCCCGCAAACCAGATCATACCGATAATCCATATAACCAAACATGCTTCCAAAATTCGATATAGCATAGGATTTCCATAAAATCCATCGCCCAGGATAATCTGTCTCTGCATACCATGTCCACACTGCATCATGAATTTAAATCTGATATACAGATATCCGAATGGCACGATGTAAAACAGCAGTACCAGTCTGTGCAGCGGATATATGATCCGTATCGCATTGCGCTTCTTTGCGATCAGGGTCAGCAGTTTACATAAAAAATATGCTGCTGTCCCTGTCAGTGTATTCAGAATAATTACGAAAAAGAAAAAATTAATCCAGTTCATCCATTAAGTCTTTTAAGTCCTTCAGACCTTCCTGTGTGTTATGGTCCTTATCACCAGTCACAAACAGTGCAGAAAGGAATTCTGTCGGTGTTCCCGGATCGCCCCAATAATGAACCAGCTCATTGAGCTGAGAGGAACGGTAATCCTCCTCGGATACTTCCGGGTGATACAGAAATACTTTTCCGGATCTGCGCATAGTAAGATAACCTTTTCTTACCAGATGTGCCAAATAGGTAGAAATTGTCTGAGGTCTCCAGCTTTTGTCAAAGCGCTCATTCACCATTGCTACCAATTGTGACAAGGCCAGTTCTTCAGGTGTATCCCAGATACATTTCATTATCAGCATTTCAATATTAGTCAAGTCATTCTCCAGCATAACATTCTCCTCCTTGTTATTCCTTGTCCTTGTATGAGATGCACATGTTCAAACAGTGATTGTAACATAATGTATTTGATATAGTTTTTATAGTTGAACGATGTTTCTGGTATTACAAGATTACCAGCGATATCTCACTGCGTTCATTGTAACATGCGTCTTTTCTTTTGACAATAAAAGAAAGTATGAAGATTGCTTTACTATGAATACTTTTTCAGGAGCCACACCTGTGTGTCTTGCTGCTGACTGTGCAATGTATTCTGATAGCCAAAACCTTTTGTTTCAATTAATTTAGTTACAGCTAAAGTATATCATAGCCGCAATTTCCATACAACTAATTCTGTCGGATTAAATTAGTGTTTATGTGTGTTGCTTTAGTCCTCTTCTGTGCTATGTTTGAGCACAACAGCCGAATATTTCGGCAGAGTCAGCTTCAGATAACTGCCCTCCACCTGATAGGTAACCGGTGCCATGGAATAATTCTCTTCCGTGGAATACATGATCTGTGTCAGTTTGCAGGAGGACGGGATTCCGGCTCCGCACACGCCAACCTCGATACTTCTCGTATACGCATCATTATTTATGACAATCACAAACTGCTGATTTCTGTTAAATCTTGCAAAGCATAAAATATCTTTTTCGCCCCGCAGGAATTTCACAGAACCGGTTCTCAATGCCGGATTTTCCCGGTGGATCCGAATCATATCACGGTGGAAGCGGATCAGCGCCTTGTCCTCTCTGCCCCACGGATAGGTACGACGGTTATCCGGATCGGTAAATCCGCAAAGTCCTGCCTCATCTCCATAATACAGGGTCGGTGCTCCCGGCCAGGTCATCTGGATAACAACCGCCTCTTTCATGACACCTTTGTTGATACCCTCGGAAGCTGCCTGAGTACCAAGCTGTGCCGCACGACCTACCTTATGATTTGTTCGTGTCAGGAAACGGGAGTGGTCATGATTGGATAACTGATTCATGGCACACTGCAGGGACGGAGTTGCAAAACTTGCCATATAGTGTGTCATGGCATTCTCATAATTTTCAATATTTCCAAGCATATAATCCTTGTACTCATCACTGTGTTTTTCCATACCGGTAAGGAACCAGGTCATCGGCTCCATAAACGCATCATAGTTCATGACACTGTCCCACTGATCGCCCTGCAGCCAGTCTTTCGGATCCCCATAATGCTCCGCAAGGATCAATGCTTCCGGGTTTGCCTCCTTCACGGCTTTTCGGAACTTCTTCCAGAACAGATGATTATATTCCTGACTGTGACCCAGATCAGCCGCCACATCCAGACGCCATCCATCCGCATTGAAAGGCGGAGAAACCCATTTTTTTGCCACGTTCAGAATGTACTCTTCCAGCTCCGGAGACTCCTCATAATTCAGCTTCGGCAGCGTATCATGTCCCCACCAGCCTTCATATGTCACATTATCCGGAAACGCATTATCATTCTGGAAATGAAAATAGCTGTGGTACGGACTGTCCTTCGTCGCAAAGGCACCCGGCTCAAAATCAGCACATTCATCATATATCTTTTCACGATCCAGCCATTTATTGAAGGAACCACAATGGTTGAACACGCCATCCAGAATGACACGCATACCACGACGATGTGCTTCCTCTACCAGCTTGATAAACAATTCATTGCTGGCTTCCAGGTTTTTCTTATTCGTCACACGGGCTTTATATATAAAAGCCTGACGATTATCTGTGCAGCCCTGCGGCATCGGCTCGCCGCCGTCCTCAAGGAGCACGCCAAAATGCGGATCAATGTAATCATAATCCTGGGTATCGTACTTATGACTGGATGCAGATACAAACAGCGGATTAAAGTAAATCACTTCCACACCAAGTTCTTCCAGATAATCCATCTTATCTAAAACGCCCTGCAGATCGCCGCCGTAAAAATTGGCAACGTCAAAATCTTCCGGACATTTATCCCAGTTCTCCACCTGCTTCGTCTGGCGGTTAATGTAATAATATTCGCCGTTTTTTACATCATTGGATTTATCTCCATTATAGAAGCGGTCCGTAAAGATCTGGTACATAACAGCCCCCTTCGCCCACTCCGGAGTCGAAAATCCCGGAATAATGCAAAACTCATACTGCGGGCGAAAATCTCTGGACACACCGGCTCGGTCATAGCAGCAGCGCAGCATACCGGAAACAATCTCAAAATGGTATTTGTACTGCTCCTCACCCACGCGAATCTCTGCCTCATAATAATCAAAATCACGCTCACGGTCCGCAAGACGCATCTCGATCTTTTCATCCTCATGGCAGAGCACCACCAGATCCACATTATCTGCCGCAGTACGAAACCGGATTTTCACGGTCTCGCCAGCCTTCGGCTCCGGCGGAATCCTATAATCAGACGTACCGTCTGAAAAAAGCGCACGCTTTCTCAGAATCGGTCTCATCTGAAGTATGTAGTTTTCCACACTATTAAACTTTTGCACTGAATCATATTTCATATCTTTTTCCTCAAGCATTCGATCATCCCAAACCTATGACATCTCTGTTCAGAATAAATCTCTTTCTATATAAATTACTATATAACAAATGAACATACATGATCATCTGCTCTTCATTATAGCATACACATTCAACTCTGAAG
>CAVAFS010000366.1:0-2968 GCA_963587975.1 Bulleidia sp.
AAGCGCACGTTCTGCCAAATTCCGATTACTATGTATACACACCAAGTACATTAGCCAAAAAGCTGTTTTTTTATCCAATCTGTACCGGTTCCTTCCGTTACGAAAGCGGCTATCGGCTGGAACGGGATTCTTACGACAGTTTTTTGCTGATGTATATTTTAAAAGGAACCTGTTTTGCAACAGTTGACGGTCAGACGATGCAGGCTGCGGCCGGCCAGCTTGTCCTTCTGGATTGCTATGCGCCGCATGCCTACGGTACAGATTCCGGTTTCGAAGCCCTCTGGCTGCACTTCGACGGTCCGATGGCGCGCACCTATTACGAAACAATTGTGTCCGAAAAAGGGGCTCTGCTCTACCCAGCTCACCCGGATACCATTCGCAGATATCTATATGAAATCTATGATACCTTCCGTAACCGCGCACCAATCGCAGAGGATCAGATTTCCGGCACGATCACCCATATTCTGACCGATTTGTTAACCGCAGAAACAACACAGCAGGCAACTCATAAAACACAAACCGATATATCCGAAGCTATTTCGCACATTAACAAATATTTTTATAAATCCATTACCCTTCAGGAATTAGCAGACATTGCAGCATTAAGTCCATACTATTTTTCCCGGGTATTTGCCAGAGAAACCGGCATGACTCCGCACAAATATCTCATTACTACCCGCATGGCAAACGCAAAATTTTTGCTAAAAACTAGTCAGATGTCTGTGAAAGAAATTGCGATTCGCTCTGGTTTTTCTGATGAAAGTGGATTTTGTACTGCATTTAAGAAGCAGGAAGGTGTCACGCCAAATGAATATCGTAATACAGTTTGTTAACATTTTCTGTCATTAGCTTTTCTAATGTTAACCAAAAATAATTTTATAGGTTGACATTTGACTTCATTCTGATTATACTAAGCAACAGAATCATACATTTCAAAGGAAAACATTGGCAATGCTGACTGAGCAGATTATTTCAAAAATGATTTGTTTCTCACATTGCCCTGAATATTCCATTTGAAATGACATTCTGAACTCGATTTATATGCAAGAATGGAGAACTGATTATGAATATCCCTGAACTTACCAAAGAAATTATAAACGGGCGCCGTCTGACCCGTGATGACGATCTGTCCTTTTTTGAAACTGCAGATCTTAATGAACTGGCTGCCGGCGCAAATGAAATCCGGCAGGCATTATGTGGAAACGCTGTGGATCTGTGTACCATCATCAACGGCCGTGCAGGAAAATGTTCCGAAAACTGCAAATTCTGTGCACAGTCGTCTTTTCATCACACTTCCTGTGAAACTTACGGCATGTTAGACACCGATGTAGTTCTCGCGGACTGCCGTGCAAGAGAAGCAGCCGGCGTACATGCATACTCTATCGTCACTGCTGGAAGAACCGTGGAAGGCGAAGATCTGGAAAAACTGATCCACACTTATCAGGAATTACGCAAAAACAGTAAACTTCGTCTGTGTGCTTCTCATGGATTACTTGCACCGGAAGCATTTTTCCGCCTGAGAGATGCAGGTGTCACCATGTATCATGCAAACATTGAAACATCCCGCCGCAATTTCCCAAATATCTGTACCACGCATACTTATGATGATAAAATTCGTGAAATCAAATTGGCGCAGGCTGCAGGACTGGCCGTCTGTTCCGGCGGTATTATCGGCATGGGTGAAACATTTGCTGACCGATTGGATATGGCAGTATCTTTGTCAGAACTTGGTATTGTATCCATCCCGATCAACGCCTTGATTCCGGTTCCTGGAACTCCGTTTTCTGAGCTTCCACCACTGACAGAAGATGAGATCATCCGTGCGGTTGCAATGTTCCGCTTCCTGAATCCGGATGCCTACATTCGAATGGCAGCAGGACGCAGTTACTTCAAAGACGGTGGACGCCGGTTATTTGAAGCAGGTGTCAACGCCACCATCACCGGTGATATGCTTACCACTGTCGGAAATAACACCAAACAGGATCAGGAAATGCTTACTGATATGGGTTTCCAAATATAAACTTAAAACACATATAATATGGAGAATGATTTATGAACAACACAGTAACAAAAACAAACTCAAAATTTACTATCCAACAGATTGCCATGATCGCAGTCATGACTGCCGTAACCTGTGTACTTGCACCACTTTCCATTCCAATTGGTCCGGTGCCAATTTCACTCACGAACCTTGTTATTTATTTTTCCCTGTTTATTCTGGGAACGAAAAAAGGAACCATCAGCTATCTGATCTATCTTCTGATCGGTCTGATCGGACTTCCGGTATTTGCCAGCTTTACCAGTGGTCCTGGTAAACTCTTTGGACCAACCGGTGGATATCTGATCGGATTTATCCCACTGGCACTGATCGCAGGTTTCTTTATCGATCATTTTCGTAACAAAAAAGCTCTCTGCTTCCTTGGCATGATCCTTGGAACTGCTGTATGCTATGCGCTTGGAACCGCATGGCTTGCTTTCCAGGCACACATGGGATTTCAGGCAGCACTTATGGCAGGTGTTATTCCGTTCCTGCCGGGTGATTTTATTAAAATGATCCTTGCTCTGCTGATTGCACCGCAGATTCGCAAACAGTTAGATGCAGCTGGACTGGCACGATAGTAAACTGCCAAATGTTATATTAGCTTAGATGTCACATTCCGCTGCTAGCAACTATAAGATTGTTAGCAACTCATAATGCAATTTATCTATTTTTGACTCATACACCTTAATATTTCATACCAAAAAAAGAAAATCTCACGATGCTTTCTTTCCTGCCCGCCCAGGCAAGGAAATAGCAGCTACGTGAGATCTTCTTTTTTATAAATCTATATTTTATTCAATTGCAAAAACTGAAATACTTTTTCTATTTTTATTTACTTACCAGCAAAAATTTTCATCATTAACACTCATTTGCTGCTGTACAAACAACTTAACTTCTTTGCACTACTTTTAACTCACTACAACTTTT
>CAVAFS010000367.1:0-6953 GCA_963587975.1 Bulleidia sp.
GAGGTATGTATAGAAATAAAATATTTTCAGATATAGAAGGAGTTCAGGCAATGGAAAAATCAAAAGTTTATTTTACTTCCTTTAAAACAAGTTATACTGAAAATCTGATGCAGAAACTGGCGCGTCTGGTAAAGACGGCAGGCATTGAGACCATCGATTTTCAGGATCATTATGCAGCGATTAAAATTCACTTTGGAGAGTACGGAAACCTTGCGTTTCTTCGCCCAAATTATGCAAAAGTCATTGCAGATATTGTAAAAGAGCAGGGGGGAAAACCTTTCCTGACAGACTGCAATACGTTATATGTAGGAAGCCGTAAAAATGCAGTGGATCATCTGGAGACAGCTTACATGAACGGATTTACCCCATACGCAACGGGATGTCCGGTGATCATCGCAGATGGACTGAAAGGTACGGATGAGGCGTTGGTTCCGGTGGATGGCGAATATATCAAAGAAGCAAAAATCGGTCGTGCGTTGATGGATGCGGATATTCTGATCTCCCTGACGCATTTTAAAGGTCATGAGGCAACCGGTTTTGGTGGAGCAATCAAAAATATCGGTATGGGCGGTGGTTCCCGTGCGGGTAAAATGGATCAGCACAGTGCCGGAAAACCATATGTACGCTGCAGACTCTGCGTGGGTTGTGGTATGTGTACAAGAGTCTGTGCTCACGATGCTATTACGATTGAAGAGCGCAAGGCGGAGATCAACCATGATAAATGTGTGGGCTGCGGAAGATGCGTCGGTGTCTGTCCGAAAGATGCAGTGACACCGGAGTTTTCTGAGTCCAACGATATCTTAAACTGCAAGATGGCAGAGTATACACTGGCAATCTGCAAAGACCGTCCATGTTTCCATATTTCACTGATCTGTGATGTGTCACCGAACTGTGACTGTCATGCAGAAAATGACCGTCCGATCATTCCAAATGTCGGCATGCTGGCCTCTTTTGATCCGGTGGCACTGGATATGGCGTGTGCGGATCTGTGCAATCAGCAGCCGGTATTATCAAACAGTGTGCTTGCAGAAAACATGGAGCAGCACAAGCACGAGCACGGTGATTGCGATTGTGCGCACGGACACGATCATTTCTATTTCACACATCCGGATACCAACTGGAGAAGCTGCATCGAGCACGCGGTAAAAATCGGACTTGGTACGGACCAGTACGAACTGATCGAGGTATAGAAAAGGCAGTATAATCTGAAGAATAGAATGTTTTAAGCAGACACAGAGGAAAAACTCTGTATGTTATATGAGAAAATATGCTGTCCAGGAAAGGAAAAAGAAGAAGGAGAACTTAAGGAAAGAATGAGTCCACAGGATAAGGTAGAACGGGTATTAAAGGAGATGCATGTCACCTTTTCAAAAAGTGAGATGGTGGATGGACATCCGGATAAAGTAATTATTGACCGTAAGAAATTTTTGAATCTGCTGGATCGGCTGAATCAGGGGATTTACGATATGATGGAGCAGTACGAACAGACCAGGCAGAGCAGAAATAATGCGGAGCGGGCATTTCAGAAAAAAGGAAATGAGATCATTGAGGCGGCAAATGCTAATGCGGAAGATGTCTATGCGGCATCGGTTATTTACACGGCGGATATGATCGGAGCAATCCGGGATCTCATGGATCAGACCAATGATTCCATGAATGATCTGTTTATGCAGTTTAAGAAAGATTTGCGGGAACAGAAGGATAAGCTGCAGTCTCATGAAAATGAGCTGCAGGGACAGCTGGCAGACTTGGCGGATACGAAAAAATATCTGTCTATCATTGATGATATCAACCGCCAGAGGGCACGGAAAAACCGTGATCTGGAGGCGGAAAAAGAGGCCGGTGTGCAGTATGCCAGAAGTATGATGTACATCCCTCCATCTGAGCCTGATATTAAAGTAAACGAGCAGTATTTTGAAAATTCCGGTACAAAGCGTCCGGAAGAACTGGCCAGAGAACCGCTTCCGGCAGAAAAACCGGATATCAAGATCAATACCGATGCAGCTTACTTTAAGTGGAAAGCAAGTCAGGGAGCGGAACAGATTGATCAGGAAACGGGTGATGCACTGACAGAAGAGACACAGGCATATCCGAACCCGGAATTTCCGGATGAAGAATCCATCCGTCGTGCAGTGATGGAAGATGAATTTGTGCAGGAACAGGAGCAGATCCAGCATCGCAAGAAGGAAAAACGGGATGCAAGTGCGATCTTGAAGGATCTGATCTTTGGCAGAGAAGAATAGGAGGAATTCCCTTGAACAATATTTTAGTATGCGATGATGACACTTCCATAGTTGATTCCATTGAAATTTACCTGCAGCAGGAAGGTTATCAGGTTTTTAAAGCATATGATGGTGTGCAGGCACTGGAGATGCTGAAGAAAGAAGATATTCAGCTGGTGATCATTGATGTCATGATGCCACGTCTGGACGGTATTCGCGCGATTTTAAAAATCCGTGAAGACAGCAATCTGCCGATCATTGTGCTGTCTGCGAAAACCGCGGATTCTGACAAAATTCTCGGACTGAACGTGGGGGCGGATGATTATGTATCGAAACCATTTAATCCGCTGGAACTGGTGGCGCGGGTGAATTCCCAGATGCGGCGTTATACCAGACTTGGAAATATGGCAGAATCCAGCAAGGTATTTCAGACCGGCGGACTTGCCATAAATGATGAGCTGAAAGAAGTGACTGTGGACGGACAGAATGTGCGTCTGACACCGATTGAATACAATATCCTGCTTTTGCTTGTGAAAAATCAGGGAAAAGTATTTTCCATCAACCAGATTTACGAAAGTATCTGGAACGAGGAAGCAATCGGGGCGGACAATACCGTGGCGGTACATATCCGTCATATCAGAGAAAAAATTGAGATCAATCCAAAAGATCCTCAGTATCTGAAAGTAGTCTGGGGCGTTGGATATAAAATTGAAAAAATAGAACCGAGGTAGTCGATGGAACAGAACAGAAAGCGTTATTCATCACTGGCAAAGGCCATTGTGATCGGACTGCAGATGATTGCAGCCGTTGTGGCGTCGGTCAGCATTGTACTGTTCAGCACCTGTGTCAATCAGAATATGCTGAACATGGGAGATCTGCAGAATTCTTCTTTTGTGGAATCCGGGTATTTTGAGCGGACGTTTTCCAAACAGATGATACAATTGCTGGATTATCTGAATCTGAAAGAACAGTTTGAGACCGATGGTGTATATGATGAAAATCGTCCCGAGACCGTAAATGCCTCTCCGGAAAAGATTGCGGACTATAAAGTTTATAACAATAAATATGATCAGAACAATACGAATGTCTATTACTGGCTGAGTGATCTCAAAAACGGTACTTATGTGACCAATATGAAGGATGTAAAAAAGCAGGAAGACGCTTATGAAACGGCAGTAAATTACGGCCGTTACCTGAGTTATAATAATAAGACCTTCCGTTTTGAGACAAATATCGGTGGTATGGAAAATAACTATTATCAGAACATGGCGCAGTATAATGAACTGCAGAAAGGTGATTTTACACTGATCGTTGCGGTGGATGTAAACTTCCCGCAGGAGGATGACCTTGCGGTTGCAAAACGGGAATTTGACAAGCTGTATCCATGGGCACAGCGAAGTCTTGTACTGGTGGCCATCGGTATCATTGTCTGGCTTGTTGGACTGTGCTATATGACGGTTGCGGCTGCAAAACGCAGCGAAGACAAGGAAATCCATCTGGCAAACTTTGACAAACTGCGGACGGAAATTCCAATTGCCTTACTGTTCGTATTCAGTGTGGCATTAGCGGCGCTCGGTATGCGGGTGCATCATCAGGATTACGGTGTCATGGGGCGCATGGTGATCGTTGGCACGTTTACCGTGTTGGGTGATTGCGCGTTTATGTGGATGTATTTAAGTCTGGTGCGTCGTGTCAAAGCGGATACATTTTTTAAAAACAGTTATCTGCACTGGCTGCTGGTAAATTTAAAGGATACCCTGCATAACCGTTATCTTGGCAATCGGATGACACTTGTCATCTGGGGAATTGTGCTGGCAAACGTTGTGGTTGCATATCTGGCGTTCCACGATGGCTATATCTGGGCGTATATTTTGCTGATCGTATTTCTGCTGTTCACCCTGATCTATTTTTCCCAGCGTGTCATTCAGCGACGAAAGATACTGGAAGGAATCGAGCAGATCACCCAGGGAAAATTTGATTACAAGTTAAATCTGGAAGAATACCAGGGTGACGAATATCAGCTGGCAGAGGGCATCAACCATATCAGTGAAGGTCTGGCAAATGCCATCGGCGAGAGTGTGCGGGATGAACGAATGAAGGCAAATATGATTACGAATATTTCCCATGATATCAAAACTCCGCTGACCTCGATCATCAACTATATTGGCTTGCTACGCCGGGGAAAAATCGATAATCCGAATGCAGAAGCTTATATCGAAGTGCTGGAATCCAAGGCATTGCGCTTAAAACAGCTGATGGAAGATCTGGTGGACGTGTCCCGTATTTCTTCCGGAAACATCACGCTGCAGATGGATGATATCGACCTGGTGGAGCTGGTGCGTCAGACCGGTGGCGAATTCAATGAGAAACTGGAGCAGAAGGGCTTAAATGTAATCAGTAAGTTCCCGAAGGAAGCCGTGATGATCTATGCGGACGGACGGCAGCTCTGGCGTGTCATCGGAAACTTGTATAACAATACGTCGAAATATGCGATGCCGGATACAAGAGTGTATGTGGAAGTGGCAAAGGAAGGTTATGAGGCCTCCTTTACAATGAAAAATATATCCGAAAAACTGTTGAACGTAGATGCGGACAGCCTGACGGAGCGGTTTGTGCGTGGAGATGAATCCCGCAGCACCGAGGGAAGCGGACTGGGACTTTCTATTTCAAAAATGCTTACCGAGTTGATGGGCGGCAAGTTTGAACTGAGTCTGGAAGATGATCTGTTTCGAGTGAAGATCACGTTTCGGTGTAAGGAATGAGTAAAAAGGTGATTTATCACTGTGAAGTGAAAAAGACTTGCTTTTTAACATATGCGTCATTATAATAAAAAAGAATGACTGCCGGGGATTACCGGCATAGCTGAGAGTTTGTAAAAAAGAATTTTCTAAGGAGGGCCAGAACCATGATAAAATTACATGAAAATGGTGTATATCTGCTCAATGGAACGGAGATTATCGAAGATAATCAGGAGGCTGCAGCATGTCTTGCGGCAAAAACAGGAAAGACAGTGACCGCTGCAGAAGCTGCAACCGGTACAATGGCATATCGTATTTTGAAAGCACACAATACTTCCGGAAATATGGAACAACTGCAGATTAAATTTGATAAGCTGACTTCCCATGATATCACATTTGTCGGTATCATCCAGACAGCCCGTGCATCAGGACTGGAAAAATTCCCGGTTCCTTATGTACTGACAAACTGCCACAACAGTCTGTGTGCGGTTGGTGGAACCATCAACGAAGATGACCACATGTTTGGACTGAGCTGTGCAAAGAGATACGGCGGAATCTATGTACCGCCTCATCAGGCAGTTATCCATCAGTTTGCCCGTGAAATGCTGGCAGGCGGCGGCAAAATGATTCTTGGTTCTGACTCCCATACACGTTACGGTGCCCTTGGTACCATGGCAATGGGCGAGGGTGGACCGGAGCTGGTAAAACAGCTGCTTTGCAAAACTTATGACATCAAAATGCCGGGCGTAGTAGCAATTTACCTGACCGGTGAACCGATGAAAGGTGTCGGACCGCAGGATGTGGCACTGGCTATCATCGGAGCTGTATTTAAAAATGGCTATGTAAACAATAAAGTTATGGAGTTTGTCGGACCTGGCGTTGCATCCTTAAGCGCAGATTTCCGTATCGGTGTGGATGTTATGACCACAGAGACCACCTGTCTGTCCTCTATCTGGGTAACCGATGACAAAATCAAAGATTTTTATGATATTCACGGCAGATCTGCAGATTATGCAGAACTGAAACCGGAAGCAGTTACTTACTATGATGGATGCGTTGAGGTGAACTTAAGCGAGATCAAACCAATGATCGCTATGCCGTTCCACCCGAGCAATACTTATACGATTGATGAAGTAAATGCAAATCTGGAAGATATTCTGGTTGAAGTTGAGAAAAACGCTTTAGTAAGTCTGGATGGAGCTGTAGAGTACAAATTAAGAGATAAAATCCGTAACGGAAAACTATATGTAGATCAGGGAATCATCGCAGGATGCGCTGGTGGTGGATTTGAAAATATCTGTGCAGCAGCAGACATCCTGAATGGCAAGAGCATTGGACCGGACGAGTTTACTTTAAGCGTATATCCGGCAAGTATGCCGATTTATATGGAGCTTGTGAAAAATGGTGTTGCTGCCAAAATTCTTGAGACAGGTGCAATCATGAAGACTGCATTCTGCGGACCGTGTTTTGGCGCCGGTGATACACCGAACAACAACGGTTTCAGTATCCGTCATACAACCAGAAACTTCCCGAACCGTGAAGGTTCCAAACTGCAAAATGGTCAGATTGCTTCCGTCGCACTGATGGATGCTCGTTCTATTGCTGCAACCGCTGCAAACAAAGGATATCTGACACCGGCAACAGATCTGGATGTAGAATATACAGGACCGAAATATTTCTTTGACAAGAAGATTTATGACAACCGTGTATTTGACAGTAAGGGTGTGGCAGATCCGAATGAGGAACTGAAATTCGGACCAAACATCAAAGACTGGCCGACCATGAGTGCACTGACAGACAATCTGGTTCTGAAAGTGGTATCTGAGATCCACGATCCGGTTACAACAACCGACGAGCTGATTCCGTCCGGTGAGACTTCTTCCTACCGTTCCAATCCGCTGGCACTGGCTGAGTTTGCCCTGTCCAGAAAGGATCCGGAATATGTGGGACGTGCGAAAGAAGTTCAGAAGGCAGAACATGCACGACTTAACGG
>CAVAFS010000368.1:0-6508 GCA_963587975.1 Bulleidia sp.
GCGCAGCCTGACCTGCTTACAAAAGAAATGATTGAAAATCAGATACATACGGAATGGGCAGGTCGTCAGCTTGTCGATTTTGAAAAGACAGATTCGACCAATGATCAGGCCAAAAAGATGGCAGAAGAGGGCGCTAAGCAGGGGCTGCTGGTAGTCAGTGACTGTCAGACTGCAGGGAAAGGCCGCCGTGGCCGTTCCTGGGATTCAAAAGCAGGAGAAGGCATCTTTATGACACTGCTTTTGAAACCGGATATTGCACCGGGAAATGCTTCCATGTTGACGCTGGTCATGGCACTGGCTGTGCGTGCCGGAATTGCAAAAGTGACTGGAATTGACACACAGATCAAATGGCCGAATGATATTGTATGCGATGGGAAAAAAGTATGCGGAATTTTGACGGAAATGAGTGCGCAGATTGACTATATTAATTATATTGTGATCGGCACTGGTATCAATGTGTCAAATAAGATATTTCCGGATGAGGTGGCACAGACTGCGACATCTTTGTATCTGATCACAGGTGTTCCTGTCAGCAGGGCAAAACTGATCGCAGAGATCATGGCTGAATTTGAAATGTATTATGCGCAGTATTTGCAGACACAGGACCTGTCCGGTCTGGTGAATGAATACAACAGTCATCTTGTAAACCGTGGACGAAGTGTCCGGGTGCTTGATCCGAGAAGAGAATATACCGGTGTAGCACAGGGAATCAATCAGGCCGGCGAGCTGCTGGTACAGACGGAAGAAGGAATTGCACATGTATCTTCCGGGGAAGTATCTGTGCGGGGCGTTTACGGATATGTATAAAAGAAAAAGACAGACACAATGATAAAGGAGACGTCATTATTTATGAACCAGGAAGAAGTAGTGCTGTGTGGATCCAGCGCATATACAAAAAAATATTATCTGAATCCGGATTTTCAGAAATTGCCACAGGGAATCCAGGATGAACTGAAACTGATGTGTGTATTGTATACAGAAGATGTAGGCGGCACACTTACTTTGAAATTTGATGAAGATGGAGAGCTGATCTTTGAAACTGCGGCAGATGAGGGCGATCTGCTGTATGATGAGATCGGAAGCGTTCTGAAAGTGAAACAGCTGCAGAACACAAAGCAGGAATTGTTGGAATCGCTGGAAATGTATTATAAAGTGACTCATCAGATAAATATTGAAAACTAGCTAGTGGAGGACTGGAGAAATGCTTTTAACCGTAGATATCGGAAATACAAATATCACATTGGGTGTATTTGAAGGAAAAAAACTGCGTACAACATTCCGTATGACAACCATTCAGACACGTACATCAGATGAATACGGCATGGTGATGTGTGAGCTGCTGGAGCATAATCAGGTGAAAGTTGGAGAAATCACAGATGTCATCGTTGCATCTGTAGTGCCGAATGTTATGCATTCCCTGACAAGCGCCATCATCAAATATTTTAATACAAAACCAATTATTATCGAGGCAGGTGTAAAGACCGGAATCCGTGTGGCTTCCAAAAATCCGCGCCAGGTAGGTGCAGACCGTATTGTGGATGCAGCTGCTGTGTATGAGTTATATGGCGGACCGGCGATCGTCATTGATTATGGAACAGCCACAACTTTTGATCTGGTAGATGCGGATGGTACTTTTACTGCGTGTGTGATCGCACCGGGTATCCGTACTTCCGCACAGGCTATGTGGAGTATGGCTGCAAAACTGCCGGAATTTGAGATTAAGAAGCCGAAGAGTATTCTGGCACAGGATACCATTGCATGTATGCAGGCCGGTCTGGTTTATGGTCAGATCGGACAGACCGAGTACATTGTAAAGCAGATGAAAAAAGAGTTCGGAAAGGGCGATATCAAAGTTGTTGCAACCGGCGGCCTCGGACGGATCATTGAGAAAGAAACCGATGCCATTGATATTTATGACCCGTTGCTGACACTTCAGGGCATGCGCCTGATTTTTGAAAAACAGAAAAAGTAGCTGCCTGGGACTCAAATCGCTCGAATCAGATATTTTGAAAATTCAGAGCGAATAAGAGCAGGTACAAGGATAAATATAAGAAAAACGGAAAGAGTACAGTATGAGCGAATTGAAAATCGGAAACGTAACCCTGGAAAACAATTTGATACTGGCACCTATGGCAGGCGTAACAGACCTGCCATTTCGTTTGTTATGCCGCAGACAGGGAGCCGGACTTTTGTGCATGGAGATGGTCAGCGCAAAAGCAATTTATTACAAAAATAAAAATACAGATCTGCTGATGGAGATCCATCCGGAGGAACACCCGGTATCTTTGCAGCTTTTTGGCTCGGATCCGGATATTCTGGCGGAAATGGCGGCAAAGATTGAGGAGCGCCCGTTTGAAATTCTGGATTTCAACATGGGCTGTCCGGTGCCGAAGGTCGTGAATAACCATGAGGGATCCGCGCTGATGAAGAATCCGAAACTGGTGGAAGAGATTCTGACAAAAATGGTAAAAGCCGTGAAAAAGCCGGTGACGGTAAAAATCCGCAAAGGGTTTGATGATGAGCATGTGAATGCTGTGGAAATTGCAAAGATCGCAGAAAGCTGTGGTGTGGCGGCCATTGCGGTGCATGGAAGAACCCGGCAGCAGTATTATTCCGGAAAAGCAGACTGGGATATCATCCGTCAGGTGAAAGAGGCTGTTTCTATTCCGGTGATCGGAAACGGAGATATCCTCTGCGCGCAGGATGTGGTTCGGATGAAGGAAGAGACCGGATGTGATGGTTTTATGATCGGCCGTGGAGCTCAGGGTAATCCATGGATATTCAAACAGATCCAGCATCAGCTGGAAACCGGTGAGGAACTGCCACGTCCGACAAAGCAGGAAGTAGTGGATATGATGCTTCTTCATGCTCGGCTGCAGCTTCAGATGAAGGGCGATTACATTGGTATTCGCGAAATTCGAAAACATGCGGCCTGGTATACTGCCGGATATAAAAATTCTTCTAAACTGCGTGGAAAAATTAATGAGGTGGAAAGCTATGCGCAGTTAGAGGAACTGTTAGGAGAGTGGCTGGAAGAAGAGGTGTAGGACATCCTAATTTGTGGAAAAAAGTATTGTGAATAAGAGTCTGGAAATGTTTTTGGTCAGATATTAAGAAAATTGCAAGATTGAGTTCTGCTTTTGCATATAGCGGATAAAATATAGAAAAGTTTTATTTCAGCCGGGAAGGCGGCCGGAAATAGAGGTGTCTATAGATGTGCAGTTTGAATAAAAAGCAAAACAGGGGTCAGGACAAACATAGTTTTCGCAGCATTTTACAGAAGTGGTATAAGAAAATCCAAAATATCAGGTTGAAGTATTCACGAAAACCGGAGGGATTGTTGACAGAATCAGAACCCATAGAAGAATCGGTGGACAATCCTTGGATTGACGATACCAGAGAAATCATAGAACAGATTTTAAAGCAAAAGGGGCAGACCTATCGAACGTTTCAACCATTGATCATTGATACCGATACACCGGATCAGATTTTCGGAGAAGCGGATGATGTGGATCAGATTCTGGAGCAGTTGTATCCGGGATTGAATTTTCTGGAAATTGCCACAGACCGGCCGGAATATTTTTTGCAAATAACAGAATGGCTGGCGGAGGAATACGGACTTCTGGTGCGGATTCTTCCGATGGATGCATTGTATCAGAGCTGTGCGGACACGGTTCTTGACTTACAGCGGCAAGGAAAATTACATATGCAAAAGTTTTCAAGGGACGTGATCTATGTCCCTTTTTACAAGCGCAGATGGCGGGAATGTCAGAAAACAGAGCAGGAGAAATCCCGAGAAGAGCAGAAGACACAGAAAATGACTGCTATATCAGAAAAAAGACTGGAAAATACCGGATTGATACAGGCGCAGAATCTTGACATAGAAGTGCCGATTGGGTATAATATAGTGATTGTGAAAGTGGATAAGACTCTTCAAAATTATTGATAAATAAAAAACGATCAGGAGGATCAACAGAGATGGATAAGAAAAATCTTTTAACTTACCAGGGATTACAGAAACTGGAAAATGAGTTACAGGACTTAAAGGTAGTAAAGCGTAAAGAGATCGCACAGAAGATCAAAGAAGCACGTGAGCAGGGCGACTTATCAGAGAACGCAGAGTATGATGCAGCAAAAGATGAGCAGCGTGATATCGAAGCTCGTATCGAAGAAATTGAGAAAATTTTAAGACATGCAGAAGTTGTTGTTGAGGAAGAAGTAGATCTGGACAAGATCAGCGTAGGCTGCCAGGTTCGTATCCTTGACTGTGAGTTCGATGAGGAACTTGAGTATAAAATCGTTGGTTCTACAGAGGCAAACAGCTTAAAAGGCAAAATTTCCAATGAGTCTCCGGTAGGAAAAGCATTACTTGGAGCTAAAGTTGGCGATATTGTAGATGTAGAGACACAGGCCGGCGTTTTACAGTATAAAGTACTGGAAATTCAGAGATCAAACTAATAGAAAAGGAGAACAGGAAATGGCTGAACAGAAAAATGGACAGAATGTAGACGTGAACCAGCTTTTAAAGGTACGTCGCGAAAAACTGCAGGATCTTCAGCAACGTGGAAAAGATCCGTTTCAGATTACCAAATATGATATGACACATCACAGCATGGAGATCAAAGACAACTTTGATGAGCTGGAAGGAAAGACCGTAAGCATTGCGGGACGTATGATGTTCAAACGTGTTATGGGAAAAGCTTCTTTCTGCAATATTCAGGATCTGCAGGGCAGCATTCAGTCCTATGTGGCACGTGACAATATCGGAGAAGAGTCTTACGCAGATTTCAAAAAATATGATGTAGGCGATATTCTCGGTATCAAAGGTGAAGTATTTAAGACAAAGACAGGTGAAATCTCCGTTCATGCAACAGAGGTTACTCTGCTTTCTAAGAGTCTTCAGGTTCTGCCGGAGAAATTCCATGGTCTGACAGATACAGATACACGTTATCGTCAGAGATATGTAGACCTGATCATGAATCCGGAAGTAAAAGATACATTCATCAAACGTTCCAAAGTTATCAGCAGTATCCGTCGTTTCCTTGATGCACAGGGATTCATGGAAGTTGAGACACCGATGCTGGTATCCAATGCAGGTGGTGCGGCAGCAAGACCATTTGAGACACATTTCAACGCATTAAATGAGGACCTGAAACTCCGTATTTCCCTGGAGCTCTATCTGAAACGTCTGATCGTAGGCGGAATGGAGCGTGTATACGAGATCGGTCGTGTATTCCGTAACGAGGGTCTTGATACCCGTCATAATCCGGAGTTCACTCTGATGGAGTTATACCAGGCATATACAGATTACCACGGCATGATGGATCTGACAGAGAACCTGTACCGTCATGTAGCAAAAGAAGTAACCGGATCTGAGGTGATCACATATGGTGAGCATACAATGGATCTGTCCAAACCGTTTGCACGTATCACTATGATCGATGCTGTAAAACAGTATGCAAACGTAGATTTCAATGAGATTCACTCTACTGAGGAAGCAAAGAAAGTTGCAGACGAGCATCATATCGAATATGAAGACCGTCATCAGAAAGGTGATATCTTGAACCTCTTCTTTGAAGAGTATGTAGAGGAGCACCTGATCCAGCCGACATTCATTATGGATCACCCGGTAGAGATTTCTCCGCTGACAAAGAAAAAACCGGAAGATCCGAATTATGTAGAGCGTTTCGAGTTCTTCATGAACGGATGGGAGATGGCAAATGCTTACTCCGAGTTGAATGATCCGATCGATCAGAGAGAGCGTTTTGAGGCACAGGAGAAAGCATTCGAAGCTGGAGATGATGAGGCAAACCATACCGACGAAGACTTCCTGAATGCATTAAGCATTGGTATGCCGCCTACAGGTGGTATCGGATACGGAATTGACCGTATGGTAATGATGATGACAAACAGCCCGGCTATCCGTGATGTATTACTCTTCCCGACGATGAAGTCACAGGGTGCTGCAAAGAACGAAGCAAACAATGCAGCACAGGAAACAAAGCCAGTTGAGAAGATTGATTTTTCCAAAGTAAAAGTTGAGCCATTATTCGAAGAAATGGTTGATTTCGATACTTTCAGCAAGTCAGATTTCAGAGCTGTAAAGGTAAAAGCATGTGAAGCAGTTAAGAAATCCAAGAAGCTGTTACAGTTCACTCTGGACGATGGAACAGGCACAGATCGTACCATTTTAAGCGGTATTCACGCTTATTACGAGCCAGAAGAACTGGTTGGAAAAACACTGATCGCTATCACAAATCTGCCGCCAAGAGCTATGATGGGAATTGATTCCTGTGGAATGTTACTTAGTGCAATCCATGAGGAAGAGGGCGAAGAAAAACTTCATCTTCTGATGGTAGATGACCATATCCCGGCTGGTGCAAAGCTGTACTAATCCAAAAAAAGAGTTCGGTTTGGTAGTCATAGACGTCCAATCAGGAAAAGTGGTTCCACGGATTGACATGGAGCTACATGAAACGGCTTGGAGCTGTATAGATTGAAATAATGA
>CAVAFS010000369.1:0-6877 GCA_963587975.1 Bulleidia sp.
ATTGATATTTCCTTTATCGGAGCACCGACAGCAGACGATTACGGTAACTGCAAAGGTGTCGGCGGAAAAAGCGACTGTGGTGTATTATCCTATTCTTTCGTAGATGGAAACCATGCAAATAAAGTTGTGGCTGTAACGGACTGTCTGGTACCGTTCCCGAATTATCCGGCAGATATCAACTGTACAAAAGTGGATTATGTCTGCGTGGTAGACCAGATCGGTATTCCGGAGAAAATCGCTACCGGAGCAGCAAAACCGACCACAGATGTCAGAAAACTGATGATGGCAGATTACTGTACAAAATTTGTGGTAAACACACCGTATTTCAAAGATGGATTTTCCTATCAGACCGGTGTCGGCGGCGCCTCCATCGCCTCTGCCATTTCACTTGGAAAAATCATGAAAGAGCGCGGTATCAAGATGGGATTTGCCGTTGGCGGTATGTCCAAAGGCATGTGCGATCTGCTGGATGAAGGACTGGTTGGAAAACTGCTGGATACACAGGATTTTGATACCGATGCAGTTGCTTCCGTGATACGTCCGAACCATCACAGAATCAGTGCCGGTGCGTATGCAAACCCGTTTAATAAAGGTGCTTTTGTCAATAAACTGGATTTTGTTATTCTGGGCGCACTGGAAGTAGATGTGAACTTTAATGTCAATGTAGTTGTCGGTTCTGACGGTGTCATTACCGGAGCACAGGGCGGCCACCCGGATGCGGCAGCAGGCGCAAAATGCACCATCGTGATTTCACCGTTGATCCAGGGACGTATTCCTGCCATCTGCACGAATGTTACAACGGTCACAACACCGGGAGAGTCTGTAGATGTTGTCGTTACAGACTATGGTGTAGCTATCAATCCGGCAAGACAGGATCTGATCGAGTGTATGAAAGACGTAGACGATATTCCGTTCAAGACTATCGAAGAATTGAGAGACATCGCATATTCCATCACAGGAGAGCCGGAGCCGGTACAGTTTGGTGACCGCGTAGTCGGAATTATCGAGTCCAGAGACGGAACCATCATGGATGTGGTTCGTCAGGTAAAGGAATATGAGTTCTAAAAAACGAAAAGGAGATCATTCTTATGGGGAAATCATTGACCAGAAAAATTCTGGAAGAACATCTGGTATCCGGTAATATGACACCGGGCGAAGAGATTTTTATTAAAGTAGATCAGACACTGACACACGATATCAATGCGGTTATGACGTATCTGGCCTTCGAAGCCATCGGTCTGGACCGCATCCGTACAGAGTGCAGCGTCAGCTATCTGGATCACAACTTATTATACGTGGATCACAAGACACCGGACGATCATATTTATCTGCAGTCAGCCGCAAAACGGTTTGGCGTGCATGTATCCAGACCGGGTAACGGCATCTGCCATACGGTGCATGTATCGAGATTCGGCGCACCGGGCAAGATCAGCATGGGTGGCGACAGCCACACACCACATGGTGGATCCATCGGAATGCTCTGTATCGGTGTGGGTGGTATGGATGTGGCAACAGCCATGACCGGAGTGCCAATGCGTCTGAAAATGCCACGGATCATCCGGGTAAATCTGACCGGAGAATTAAAACCAGGTGTCAATGCAAAAGAAGTCATTCTGGAAATGCTGCGCCGGGTGTCCATCAAGGGCGGACTTGGAAACGTGTATGAATATGTGGGTGAGGGTGCTGCCAAACTGGAAGTGCCACAGCGTGCAACCATCACAAACATGGGTGCAGAGCTTGGTGCCACCACATCTATTTTCCCGGCAGACGAGCAGGTACGGAAATTCCTGAAAGCACAGGGAAGAGAAGATGCGTATCGCGAACTTTTGCCGGATGAGGATGCAGAGTATGACGAGACCATCGATATCGACCTTAGCAGTCTGGAACCGCTGGTATCCTGTCCGCATCAGCCGGACAATGTAAAGCCGCTGAAAGAGATCGAAAAACTTCCGGTGCAGCAGGTGTTTATCGGAAGCTGTACGAATACAAGTTATGCGGATGTGGCAAAGGCAGCGCTGGTGTTCAAGGGACATCATGTGAACGAAAATGTAAGCTGTACCTGTGCCATCGCATCAAAACAGACTTATCGACAGCTGCTGGATGACGGATATATCGGAATGCTGCTGGATGCAGGTGTCCGTATGCTGGAGATCGCCTGTGGTCCATGTTGTGCCATCGGCCAGACACCGGCGACAGAGGGTGTTGCAGTTCGTACTTCCAATCGTAATTTTAAAGGCCGTGCCGGTAATCCGAATGCAAAAATTTATCTGGTAAGCCCGGAGAGCGCTGCAGCTACAGCCATCAAAGGGACTTTTGCCACAGCGGACGAGATCCTGGGTGAAGATATTGATCTTTTGGCAAAGGTAACGGAGCCGGATGCATATTGCATTGATGATTCCATGATCATTCCGCCGCTGCCGGAAGAGGAAGCAAAAGAGGTAGAGATCGTTCGTGGACCGAATATCAAGTTCCTTCCGGTTCCGGAGGTACCGCAGCAGCATTTGAAAGTGCCGGTAAGTTTAAAGGGCGGAGACAATATTTCCACCGATGACATCACACCGGCCAGCGCAGAGTTTTCCAGCATGCGCTCCAACATTCCGCTGATGTCACAGTATTGTTACCACAGATATGCGCCGGATTTTGCAGCCCGTGCAAAAGAACTTGGCTCCAGTATCATCGTCGGCGGTGAGAATTACGGCCAGGGTTCCTCCCGCGAGCATGCAGCTATCAATCCGATGTATCTTGGCGTAAAATGTGTCATTGCAAAAAGCATTGCCCGTATCCACAAGGGAAATCTGGTAAATCATGGTGTGATCCCGATGCTCTTTGAAGATCCGGCAGATTATGACCGTATTGACCAGATGGATGAACTGGAGATTGATCAGTTATTAGATCAGATTCCGACCAGAGAAGTCATTGTACGAAATGTAACCAAGCATTTTTGCTTTAAAGTGAAATTAGACCTTTCCGATAATGAGGTTGAAGTCGTATTAAGCGGCGGACAGCTCCGCTATCTGAAAAATCAGCTTGCAAAGGAGGAAAACTGACATGAGCCGTATCAGTGAAAAAGAAATTTTTGAAGCCCAGAATAAATTTGGTAACCTGATCCAGCAGGAATCCGTGCGAATCGAGCGCATGAAAGAAGCGGAACAGGCAGAAGATGTATCGAAAAAAGATACCATCGTGATCGGTATCCTCCCGGGAGACGGCGTCGGCCCGATCCTGATGGAGCAGGCCCTGCGGGTGCTTATGGAGCTGGTGGGCGATGAGATTGCCACACATAAAATTGAGATCCGCACGATTGAAGGCATGACCATTGAGAACCGTGTGGCCAAAATGGAAAGTCTGCCATCCGATGTAATTCCGAAGATCAAAGCCTGTGATGTGCTGGTGAAAGGCCCGATGGTGACACCGAGAGCCGGTGACGGCCTGCCGAATCTGGTCAGTGCAAACAGCCTCCTCAGAAGAGAGCTGGAGCTTTTTGTAGCAGTCCGTCCGATCAAAATTCCGGATAAAAATATCGACTGGACATTTTTCCGTGAAAATATCGAGGGAGAATACATCTGGGGCGATAAGGGCATTCAGGTAAATGATGATCTGGCCGTTGATTTCAAGGTTCAGACAAAGCAGGGAAGCGAGCGGATCGCCCGTGCAGCTTTTGAATTTGCCAGAAAGAACGGCAAGAAAAATGTCACAGTTGTCACAAAGGCAAATATTGTGAAACTGGTAGACGGCAACTTCATTCAGGCAGTCAGAAAAGTCGGAGAAGAATACCCGGAGATCGAAGTGCAGGAGCGTCTGGTAGATGCTATGTGTGCAAAAATGCTGGATCCGGATTTCAATCAGGGGATCGAAGTGGTGGTTCTGCCAAATCTGTATGGCGATATCGTAACCGACGTGGCAGCAGAACATGCAGGCGGTCTTGGAAATGCATGCTCATCCAACATCGGAAGCAAATATGCATTGTTTGAGGCTATCCACGGAACTGCACCGTATCTGATGTCCCACGGCAGAGGTGCGTATGCAAATCCATGCAGCCTGATCCGCGCCATCGGACAGATGCTGATCCATATCGGATATGCACAGAAAAATGAGCTGCTGGAGAAAGCACTGGAGATCTGCACCGTAACAGAGAAAAAATGTGTCGTAACCACATTTGCGGAAGATGCCAGTGCGGCAGAATTTACCGATTATCTGATTGAAACAATTCAGAAACTCAAATAAGAATTCAAAAAGTAAAATATCAATTCAGAGCCATCTCGATTTTGCCCTGAATTGTTCCCAAAATCCTTTTTTTACATGATCTGGCAGAGCGTGAGAAGTTCTCATGGTTCTGCCAGAATTCTTTTGCGGGAAAAGACCTTTTGACTTCACTTCATAGTCGATTTGTGATAAGGTAAACGTAGTATAGTGAAGAAACAAAAGGAGAAGAGCATGAAAGATACAGATTGGGAAATTTTGTGTGAATTATATAAAAACCCGAATATGACCAAAGTGGCAAACCTGCTCTATATCACACAGCCGTCGCTGACAAAACGGATTCAGCATATGGAGGAAGAGTTTCAGGTTACCATCGTTAATCGAACCACAAAGGGACTGGAATTTACAAAAGAAGGCGCCTATCTGGCAGAACGGGCCAGAAAATATCTGGATTTTCTGGGAGAAACCAGGGATACATTAAAAGAGATGAAGGAGCATGCAGCAGGAGAGATCGTGATCGGTGCTTCGTATACGTTCAGCAAATATACATTGTCCGATATTTTGTTGTCTTACCGGCTGCAGCATCCGAATATCCGTTTTTCCATTGTGAATGATCAGAGTAATATTCTGTTTCGGAAAATGTTTGACGATTCCATTGATGTGGGATTTATCCGGGGGGATTACGAGGGCAATGTGAACCGGACACTGGTGGCAGTGAACAATGCGTATCTGGTGACCAGAGAGCCGGTGGAGATCAGTGATCTTCCAAATATGCAGTTTATTTCCTACAAGACGAATGACCGCACAAAGGAGAAAATCGAAGCATGGTGGCAGCAGCAGTTTGAGACGGAACTCCCGTCGGGAATGACCGTTGGATACGTGGATGTAGCCTGGCAGGTGGTAGCGAAGGGGTTGGGCTACACCTTATGTTTTCTGCCGGATGATTATCCGAACGAGTATCATCTGAATCTGATGCCGCTGGTAAACCGGGACGGCACACCGGTGACGAGAAACACCTGGTTTTTATATTCCAAGGATAAACGGATGCCGGAGATTCTGGAAGAATTTGTAGCTTATATCGAGCAGAATTTTAATTACAGGAAGAAAAAACATGAAAGAGATAGACTGGAAGATTCTGAGTGTTCTGTATGAAAAAAAGAGTATGACAAAGGCGGCGGAGGCCCTTTATATGACACAGTCTGCCCTGACGAAACGGGTTCATTCCATGGAAGATGAGTGGAAAGTCGAGATCGTGCATCGGACCAGTCAGGGCGTCAGCTTTACGGAAGATGGAAAATATCTGGTAAACAAGGCAAATATCATGCTGGATTTCCGCAAAGAGATCGAAGATCATTTCGCAGAACATGCCAGACAGAAGACATTGATGAAGATCGGCGTACCGAACTCCTTTGCAAGGATCCATATGCCGGAGCTGCTGAAAGAATATATCGAGGAATACAATCAGCTGCAGATCAGTATTGTGAATAATACCAGCGATGTGATCATCAATCAGATCACAAACGGTAATATCGACATTGGAATCATTTGCGGTGATTTTCCGTATCTGGGCGAAAAAGTCTGTCTGTTTCAGGAGCAGATGTACATGGTGACGCCCATCGGGGTAAAAATGGAGGACATTGAGCACATGCCGCTGATCGAATCCTATTTTAATTCGGTGGTGAAGCTGACCGTGCGTCAGTGGTGGCGGCAGCATTTTAATATTATGCCCCAGGAGACGCACAAAGTGCCGTATTCGGATATCGCCATTGAGATGGTGGAAAACGGTCTGGGCGTGACTTTTGTATTCGGTGACCGCTGGAAGGTCAATACGGAAAAGGCCCAGAAGCTTGCAGTGTATGACGGAAACGGTGATCCGGTCTGTCGAAACGTCTGGATGATGATCGCGGATACCTGTTTTCAGAGCCAGGAAATGACGGATTTTATTTCTTTTGTGGAAAAATACTATAATGTAAACGCTTTGTAAAAAAGGGTATTCCAAATTGGAATATCCTGCATAGTCGGTTTGTGAATTTCCTTTTGACATCGGAAATTTTTATACTTTGAGTATAGAAATTTTGGTGTCTTTTTTATTTGGAAGAAACGCATGTGGAAGGGTTCTCCAGATAAAAGCACGTCGGATACGGAACATGAATTTAAAAGGAGGTAATCATTATGAGTATTGCGTATGTGGGATGCAGATCGACAAAGGAGCGAAATGCAAGAGGAAAAGGACTGAAAGTATATGAGATCAATGAGTACACAGGAGACTGGAAAGAAATCCAATGTCTGAAGACGGAAGAAAATCCGTCCTACCAGACCATGGATCTGACAGAGCATTATCTGTATTCCGTACATGGAGATTTTACCATGGTCAGCAGTTATCGAATTTTGGAAGATGGAACACTGGAGCACATGAATACCATTGACATCGGTGGAAAAAATCCGGTATTTATCACAGTGGATCGTACCAATCAGTATGTGATCGTTGCAACACTGCAGGGCGGCGCAGTGTATGTGATCCGCCGCAAAGAAGACGGTTCTCTGGGGGAGATCGTCAGCAAAACCTGCATGGAAGGACAGAGCGAGGGTAAGATTTCTTTTGCGCATCAGTGTATCTGGGATCAGAAAAAAGAGTATCTGTTTGTCGTGACACAGGCGAGACTGCAGGGCTATGGCA
>CAVAFS010000370.1:0-7446 GCA_963587975.1 Bulleidia sp.
GCCACAAGCTGACCGCCCATGACAAAGACAATTACAATAAAGAAAATGGAAAAGATATCGGAAGACAACTGATACACGGCAACGATCATCCAGTTAAAGAAATCTGCCTTGTACATTTCCTTAAAATTCCATTTACCTTTTACGTCTTCCAGTTTTTCTGCAACTGCGCTCTTGATCAGTCGGAAGTTACGCACACGTTCTGCCAGATAGCCGGTACTTCCCGCCATGGTAGTCGTTGCATACACACTCAATTTGAACTGAACGATTCCGATTCCGATACTGAACGCCAGTGTCAGCGGTATGATCAGCAAAGAATAGGTTGCCAGTTTTTCATGGTAATCAAACAACTGCTTAAACGCCTGTATGGATGTCACGACGCAGACCACGCAGGATACTGCTGTCGTAAACAGGGAAGATGGTGCCTCCGCATCGGAAGTCACACGGCTGACCAGCTGGTCTCCACTGTCCGCATCATAATATTTTGTCGGCAGATGCATAATCTTGTCCCACAATTTCATTCTGACACGAAGCGACACTGTTTCTTCCATTCTTCTCGTAAAATAGTTACTTAAAATCGTACCGACTGCGGAAATGACCGCCATGGAAATATAAGTAATCAGTTTTTTTCCATCGATTGCTTTCTGACTGACATCGATGATATCTGCCGTCAGTGTTGCCACCTGAAGCTCCGCACGCATCATAATAAGGGAAAATACGGTACTGAGTATGATCAGGATCCATGGCAGTTTTATGCCTTTCAGAACGGCAAAATAATTCAGTTTTTGTTTTTCTGATGAACGTTCTCTTTTCATTCTGCCGTTTCCTCCCCTGCATTTTCATTCATTTTCTGATATACCTCGCAGGTTGCCAGCAACTCTTCATGGGTTCCTTCCCCTACTAGATGACCACCTTCCATCACAATGATATGGTCATATTTTCTTGCAAAACTCAAATCATGCGTAACAAGGATTCTTGTCTTATCCGCAAATACTCTGTCCATGGTATCCTGAATTTTTTTCGATACCTGTACATCCAGTGCAGACGTCGGCTCATCCATCAGAATGATCTCACCGCCCCGCAGTACTTCCCTGGTCAAAACCAGACGCTGCCGCTGTCCACCGGACATGGATTCTCCACCGGAAGCGATTTCTGTATCCAGTCCCTCCGGGCAGAGATTCAGATATTCATCAAAACCAGTCTGCTCTGCCGCAGCCAGAATTTCCTCATCTGTGATGGTTCTTTCAATACCATAAGTAACCGCATCTCTGAGCACACCACTGAAAATCTGTGCGCCCTGCTATACGTAAGCCAGATTGCGCCGGAAATCAGCAATGGAAATATCATGGATATTTGTATCCCCGATCAGAATCTCACCTTCCTCTGGATGGTAAAACTGCTCCAACAAGCTGATGGATGTAGTCTTACCGCTTCCGCACAGACCAACGATCGCCATAGAAGATCCACGCGGCACGGTAAAGGATACATGATCCAATGCCGACTGATCGGTTTCCGGGTATGTAAATGTAATATTTTTAAAATGAATGTCACCGTTCTCCGGAAATACAGCTGTCGCCTTCTGTTCCTCCTGCGGACCATCCATAACATCAATGATCCGGTGAAATTCTCCCTGCATTCCTTTCATTCGAACCCAGATGTCAAATACTGCATCCATATTAGAAAACAGATTCTGTGCAAACAGGAAGAATGCCAGCCACATGGCAATATCAATCTTGCCCTGCTGCAATAAAATAACCGCAATGACAATCACGATAAATTTCTGTAATACATCAAGTGCCGATACAATTCCCTGTGAAATGTTATCCAGAAATACCAGCTTCATATTTGCCTTAAACAGTTTACGGGCCACAAGTTTACCATTTTTGCCTTCCTGATCCTCATTTGTGTAAGTCTTGATCAGCGGCAGATGACTGATTCTGTCAGCCAGATATCCGGTAAGTTCTCCGATTTTACCATACAACATCGCTGTGCTTGTCTGCATCTTTCGTCCCATCACCCATGCGTAAATATATTTTAACGGGAACAGGAAGAAACAGGAAACGACCAGCAGCCAGTGATATTCGCTGATTCGTTTCATTGCCATAACCACATAGTAAATATCCGGAATCAGATTGATCAAAACATTTACCAGATCTTTTATCGCAGCACCTGTATCGTTTGTGACTGCACTCATCATATCCGTTGCATTATTCCGATCAAAATAATCCATCCGCATGGAAAGCATCTTTTTCCATACACTCTCTCGTGCCTTTTTCGTACTGTATGTCTGCGCCTGTACCTGACCGACAACAGCCACAAAGGACATCACTCCCATAACCACATAATACAGTATGGCCTGTCCCACTGCCGGACCTGTGATTTTTCCACTGACCAGATCTGCCGTCAGATCCGGCAGTTTCAACAGCAAACTGTTCAGGATAAGATTCAGTGCCAATCCGACAATGATCCATCCCCACGGAAGCCGCAGTTTTTTTATCGTACGAAACCATGACGACCAGTTGTCGCGCTGTGGTTTCTCGTTTGTTTGTGTATCCATCTTTCTCCTCCAAAAACAAATGCCACGCAGCCCGTTTGAGCTGTATGGCATCTGTCAGGCATTATTCCGTTATTTATTCATAAACTGAAGTACCAAATGTTTCCTGAAGCATTCTGACATACTCTGTCACAGAACCGTCTTTTAATACATTGTAGCCAATGTAAGACTGAACGGTATCCTGCATATTCTGTCCATCTACGGAATTTTTGATCACGGTATCCGAAATACGTTCCATCGTTGTCACATTCTGGTAGCATTTTTCCATCAGTTCATCTGCTGCTTCTTTGGATGGGCACTCGAAATATGTATACTGAGCAACAACATTTCCTTCGTAACCATATACAAAATCTGTCATAGAAGTGATATTTTTCTCATATCCTTCCTGAACAGCCAGCTGACCGGAACCGGTCATAACTACCTTCTCATCAAATTGAAGATCTTCCGGGTCCTGATGATCTGCATATGGTTTGTACGGATTCTCACCGCCATAATTACTCAGACCATACATCTGTTTCAAGATTTCCGCATAGGCTTCTGCATTTTTTGTATCCACGGCAAAGCCTGCTTCTTCTTCCATGTTAAACAGTTCTGCAATGGTATCTTTATCCTGTACACAGGTTAAAACCGTATCGCTCTCTTCTGTCAGTGTCAGACCAAATGCGGATTCTGCAGCATTTTTAACATCATCTTTTGCGGATGCATCGGAAAGGAATAAGTACAGATACGCAGAAACTGCCTCATCTTTATTTCCATATACAACCGCTCCCATGCTGACATCTCCCGGAATACTGATCATTTTTGACTCATCCGGCATTCCAAGATCCACTTCCTGTCCTTCCGGGAACTCCATATAAGTGCCATCCTGTAAATTATTCCATCCTTTTGCAAGACCGGTTGTTTCATCATAATCATACATACCGATCACATTTCCGTCATCGTCATACATCATGGTATCCGGGTATGCATCTGAATTTACATACTCTTCCAATTTGGATGCAAGTGAATCGCCTTTCAGTACGATCCTGTCATCATAAGTAAGATCCTTCGGATCTGTGTGTGTAAGTGTCACCAAATTTAACAGTGGACGCATCGCTGAACAGGCTGGATGAACATCCTGTACATGCAAAAACAACGGCTGTCAACAGTGCCACCATGGTAAGTAATTTTTTCATGGTCATTCTCCTTATGTTTTGCTTTTTTAATTATAACATTTTCAATATTTCTCTTATTTTTCTTTGTAATAAAGCATACAGTGGCAGTAGCCCTCAAAATTCGGATCCTGGATCTGTGCTTTAAACTCCTCACAGACGCATTTGTACTCCGGTTTCCGCTCCAGACGGCATGGACAGTAACCTCCGGTCCGTTTCAGCCCTTCCTTTACCTTTGCCACGATTGCCTGATCTTCATTAAGACGAACTTTTCCCATATCGTTCTCACCTCTTATTCATATAGCATTTTGGAAATATTTCTCAAAAGTTCCTCTCGGTCAATACTTCCGATGGACTGGTTTACCATCTCACCATTTCTGAAATACAGCAGTGTCGGCATCGCATTTACCCCATAAGTATCTGCGATTTCCGGATGGAATGAAATATTGATTCTTCCAAATGCGATCTCACTCATTTCATCTGCAACGGCATCATAGATCGGCTCTAAAATCACACAGGCCACACAGTTTTCACCGTAACAGTCAATGATGCTGTATTCTGCTTTCTTAAATTCTTTCCACTCATCATTTTTTAATTCAACTGTTGCCATTAGAACCTCCCATTTTCTGCTGTACCATGTTGTCAATGTATGACATCAATCCGTTAAAATAAGCATCCTGAACTGCCATCTGGATCATTTCGTCACGATCCGGAATCGGTTCACCGGTCAGCTGCATCATCTCGATCATACGGTCAGCTTCTTCCTCTGCAGAGGAAGTGTCCACATCGATGCCTTTGCTCTCACAGAAAGCTTTTGCCATCCACATCTGTTTTTCCTGACTGATCATACCCTCACAGATTTCGTCTATGCTTACGGTCTCGCCCATTTCCTCATATTGTTTCTGATACTGCTCAGCCATTGCCATTATCTGTTCTTTCACTTCTGATTCGGCATACACATAAGTACTGTTTGCTGTCATTTCATCTAAAATATGGCGAATGATCTCTTTATTATTTTCCATCTGCTGATCCGCGATCATTTTCTCCCGCAGATACGCTTTGTATGCCGCAACATCAGCAACACCATCAATTCCGATTCCGGCGATCAGCTCGTCTGTCACCTCTACCGGCTCACGGTGAAGCACTTTATCCACGGTCAGTGTTACTTTTTTATCAGCCAGTACCGTAGATACCACATCTCCTGCTTTCTTTCCGATCACAGCTTTCGCAGCTTCCTCTGCGCCCGGCATATTTATCCCTGTATAAAGCAGGATTGTTCTTCCGTCCTGATAGCTTTCCTGATCTGCTTTCGCGTAAACCAGATCACTCTCAGCTGCTGTATCCGCCTGACTTTCTTTGGCATAACGCATAGACAGCATACCGACTTCTTCTTCGATGCGCTGTTCATCTACGCTGACTTCCAGCAGTTCTTCCGGAATCACAATACTGTCAATATCATACAGTTTGTCAACCTTTCCATTCATCTCGTCTTTCCTCCCAGTCATGTTCTATATTGCACAAAAAAGTTATATTTTTCACACGATATTATGTCAGTTTAGCACAGATAGGGGGGTGGGTTCAATAGAACCGCAACAGAAAGCGTATTATTAAGGAAATCATAAAAAAATCAGGAGAAAACATTTCTGCCTTCTCCTGACCGATTTTATTTACCCAGTTCTTCTAACAACTGTTCAATTTTTGACACAAACAGATCAAATGCCACATCATTTTTTCCGCTGTTGATCACAATATCTGCTTTCGCCCGGGTCGGCTCCACATACAGATAATGCATCGGTTTTACCGTAGTCAGATACTGTTCAATGATGCCATCCAGATCTCTGCCACGCTCTTTTACGTCTCTGGAAATACGACGTAAAATTCGCTCATCCGCATCTGCTTCCACATATACTTTGATGTCCAGCAGATCACGGATTCTCGGATCTGCCAGAAGCAGAATGCCCTCTACCAGAATGACCGGTCTCGGCTGAATCTCGATTACTTCGGAAGAACGGTTGTGCTGGCTGTAATCATACACCGGGCACTCGATGGTGTTTCCTGCTTTGAGCTGTTTCAGATGTTCCACCAGCAGATCTGTCTCCAGTGAATCCGGATGATCATAATTAACTTTCACTCTTTTTTCAAAAGGAATGCCATCCTGTCTGCGGTAATAATTATCATGATACATCACTACCACATCATCCCCAAAATGCTTTTTGATCCTGTTTGTAAATGTGGATTTACCGGAACCAGAACCTCCGGCAATCCCGATAATGATACTTTCCATTGCTTTGATTACCTCTGCTTTTCTTTCGTACGATTTCAACGCATTCTTATTATTACGTTTCATCGTGTAAATACAGACTCGTTGTTATTTATTTTGTAATCCCGAACTCTTCCGGCATAAAACGCGGGCAGATGTTTTCGGAAGTACAGATAACGGTAGATGCCAGTCTTGTTCCGATACCGCAGGCCTCACGCAATGTTTTTCCATAAGTCAGGCCGATGCAGACACCTGAGAAAAAGGCATCTCCTGCTCCGGTGGTATCTACCACATCCACTTTCAGTGCCGGATAAACACCAGCATCACCTTCCAGTGTCGCATACACAGCACCTGCTCCGCCCATAGTAACAACCATCTGAGGAATTTTTGCAGAACGAATGCGCTCCGGCAGAATCGCACACAGTTCTTCCGGTGTGATATTTTCATAATCCTCGGAGAACAAAATGCCTGCCTCCTGCTGGTTGCACACGAAGCATCCTGTTTTTCGGATAAAATCTCTGCGTTCAATGGCAATACTCATGTTGGAAACCAGTGCGTAAACTTTCTTATTATATTTCTCCGCATAAGCGAAGGTCTTTTTTGTCACATCCTGATCCATGTCGATCTCGATGGCAATACTGTCTGCATTTTTAAAAATCTCATCGCCATGCTCGTCCAAAATCTCAGACATTGGTTTGTGATCCGGGCGTTTGGAAACGGATGCAACCACGTCACCTTTGTGGTCAAATACCGCTAACCATGTTCCCATGCCGTTTTTTACTTTTTTCATATATCTGGTATCAACTTTGTGACGGTTCAGTTTCTGAATGACATCCTCACCGATGGAATCATCATCTACTGCTCCGATGAAAGTCGGCTCCAGCTCTACGTTTGCAATATCTTCTGCAACATTTCTGCCTACGCCGCCGTGGATCTGCTCGATGGTTCCAAGGTTTCTTCCGTATGGAATATAGGTGGATGTTGAGAAGCCTTTGATATCAATAAATACATCTCCGATAACTACAATTCCCATGTATCTTACTCCTTCATTTTATCTGTATTCAACTTTATATGTCTCTTGTATCTGTATCTTCAATTTACCCTTTTAGCAGTAATATTCCGATATATTTTACGTAATAATAACTATCTCTGCCCCTTATCATAAGGTATACCTTCTGCCTTCGGTGCTCTCGATTTCTTTGAGAACAGTGCCAGTACCAGCAGGGAAATAATATACGGCAGCATCTTATAGAAGGTTGCCGGAATGTTCAATGATGCTAAGAAATCAAATCCGGAATATACATTAGACAGCGCACGGAACAGTCCGAACAGCACAGCTGTCAGCGCGATCAGATTCGGTTTCCACTGACCAAAAATCATAACCGCCAGCGCCAGAAATCCAAAACCTGCCACACCGTTTTCAAACTTCCACTCGGAAACACCTGCAGTAATGTACACGATTCCGCCAAGTCCACCTAAAAATC
>CAVAFS010000371.1:0-2133 GCA_963587975.1 Bulleidia sp.
ATGCGGTTCATACCCGCAGTGTCGAGGGTTCGAATCCCCCTCTCGCTACTAAAAAAGATCTGTAAGGTTTCTTACAGGTCTTTTTTCATGTCCAAAATCAACTCCGATTATTCTACTTTTATCTTCTAAACAATGTAACAATGTAAAATTTATTCTATATGTAAATAGAAATCGGAGAATCCTTTCTTCGTAAGCGATTTAGCGAGTGACCGATTTTCACAAGGTTTTGCGCGAGTGGAAAGCGACCAGCTTTTATAGGAGCTGAGAACGAGCGCGATGAAACCGCCGTGAAATGAGGGTAACGAACGACTAGCTGCGAAGAAAGGATTCCCCGATTTCTTTATAAATTTTAAACTTCAGCCACACTTTTAGAACGGCCGAAAACAACAACAATTCAAAAACATCATAAATCCGCACCAGATTGCACACATCCGTGACAATCCCGAAACCGGTCTCTGATAACTGGATCCCATATTCTGATACCAGGTTCCGCCAAACTGCAGATTCTGTAAAAACTGCCGATACTCCATATTACTCGGCTCCATGGCCACGGCCTGCTGCGCATGCTCCTGTGCCACCACATTATTGCCTGCACCCTGATTAGCCACTGCGGAGAAGAAATACCATCTCGCGCTGCGCTGTCCCATTGGAATATCATTGAGCGCATGCAACGCCTCTTTATAATATCCATTTCGGATGTAATTCATCGCCGCCTGCATATTGACCGGATCATTCTGCTGGGAACGCTGCTCACTCTGTCCGGTAAAGTCACCAAATCCACCGAACCCGCCGTAGCTTCCATAGGCACCATACGGTCCCGACTGCGCGCTTCCATTCTGATATCCGCCTGCGTACCCCTGCTGTTTTTCCTTCATGATCTGGGTATAGGCCTGCTGTACTTCTTTGAATTTTTCCTCAGCAATCTCCGGGTGCGGACTGTTTACATTTGCATCCGGGTGATACTGTCTGCTGAGTTTTCTATATGCCTTTTTTATTTCTTCATCTGTAGCACCGGGTGATACGCCCAGTACTTCATAAGGATTTCTCACTGAGATTTCCTCCTCTTTTTCTTCTTTGCCTGTATATATTCATACTTCGACCAGACACCGGAGTACAATATATTCCGGATGATCGATGCATGCTGCAGAATCGGAAGCCGCTCAAAGGATTTCGAGCACTCCGACATCATACTGGTCAGGATCAGTTTACTTAAGGTATCAAAATCCCGCGGATCATTTTTTACCATAGATTCAAAAGGATTATACTCCTTTTTGCGCATATCTTTTTCCAGATCCTCATATGCATCCATCAGATAAATAAATTTACCCATGTAAAATCCCAGGCAGTGTAATTCTTCTGACCAGATATCATCCTTCCATGCAAAAATCTCTCCCAGCATTTCTCCGGTCAGCCCGGCGATCGCATCCAGATTTGTTTCCCGTTTGTTCTCCAGCATATTTAACTTTCTCATATATGCTTCTACGGCCTCAACCTGTCGCGGGTATTTTCTGGAAATTCTTGCATAATCTTTTTTGAGCATCAGGGACATCACATGTTTTGGATAATTTTTCTCATCCTGCCAGTCATCTAACAGGTTGTGATAGGACAGAACTACATTCATATCAGAAGCATACTTCGTCGCCTCATTGATATATGCAATTTTCTTCTTTCCAGGATGTAATGGACAGAAAAACTCTTCCTCTTTATTTTCCAGTTCATACAGACCGGAAAGCAGAATGATCAGAAACGTCATGTCATAATTCAGCAGCATCTGAGCTTTCATCCCGCTGCTCTTTTTCAGGACCTGACACAATCCGCAATAGTAGGACTGATAATCCTTTCTGTCTTCCTCTGAAAGTTCTTTTCGATTCACATAGATATATCCAAACATGATCATCCCCCTCGTATTCTCATTATACTCTTTTTGCGTTTCACTGCATCTGTCGTTCCGATGCCCTTCACCATCCGCTTTTGCCTGCCCTTATCAGGTTCTCTTCACAAATTCTGTGCGGCATTTCGGACATGTGATACAGATCTTGCCCTTTCCCTTCGGCACACGCACTTTCTGTGAACAGTTCGGACAGGAATAAAAACGGTAAATTTTCTTCTGCTCCTGATGTGCCCTCCATTTCG
>CAVAFS010000372.1:0-5100 GCA_963587975.1 Bulleidia sp.
AAACAATGTATCAAGTGCTGGTATTTATGTAATTAACGCAGATTCTGAGAAAGATGGACAAGCTACAGCTTATAGCTACGCTCCGATGGCAGCATATGTTTCCTTTGGCGCATATGATGCAACTACTGGTGTTCCGGCTTCATTAGTAGCTGCAACTGTTAATGCAAAAAGTACAACAGTTGACATTACAAAAATAGATGATGAAGCAGATAAAGTAGTAGAAGTTGGAAAAACAGTTACCTATACAGCTACAACAAAAATGCCATATGTAAGTGCTAATAATAATATTACGAGTTTCAAATTAGTTGATACAATTGATGGTGCAAAATATGTGACAGAAGCAACTGAAGACAATGCTGGAAAAGTTAAAGTAGACATTACAGTGGGAACTACAACAGAAACAGCATATGTTAGCATTGTTAAAGATAAAAATGGAAAAGATACAATCACAGCAGATTTGACAAAATATCTTGGAAAAGAAAATCCAGCAGCAGGTGAGTATGCATTGAATGCATATGCAAATGCTACAGTAACTATTTCTTATAAGGCAGAAGTTACATCTACTATTGTAAACAATACTATTGTTCCTAATGACGGAAAAAATACTTATATTCCAGCAACTGATACATTATATACAGGTACTGTTACATTAACCAAAACAGGTGAAAACAATGCTAAGCTTGAAGGTGCTGAGTTTGTACTTGTAAGAAAGGCAGGAACAGGCGAGAATGCAACTGTTAAATATGCGATTGCAAGTAGAACAGAAGGTAAAGCAGAGTATACAGTAACTGGTTGGGGTACTGAAGCTGATGCAACTAAAATGATAACAGATGTAAATGGTAATATCGTTGTAAAAGGCCTTGATGATAGTGTAAATGAAATGACCTATCAGTTTAAAGAGACAAAAGCACCAGAAGGATACTCCATTAATGAAACAAATGCGGATGTAACATGGGCAACAGAAGGTAAAGGCGCTGAGGCCGCTAACCGTGCAGGTGCAGCTTCCATGAATGATACCAAACTTTCCTCCCTTCCATCCACAGGTGGTATCGGTACTACAATCTTCACAATCGCTGGTTGCGCAATCATGATCGCAGCAGCAGGTTTCTTCTTCGCAAGCCGCAAGAAAGCAAACAGATAATCAAACCCAATAAGTAACATTATTGAGTGAACCATAGAATCGGGGGCGATAGCCGCCCCCGATTACTTCAAAAAGAGTAACTACAACAACAAGGAGAGCCCGGATGAAAAAGAAAGTCAACAAGTTATTTATGATCATCATATTTTTAGCCGGTTTGTCCTTATTGCTGTACCCACTGGTAGCAAATCAGTGGAACAATCACAGACAGAAGCAGTTGATCAGCAATTATGAGAGTTCTATCGCGGATCAGACCGCAGCAGGAACCATTGATTATGAAGCGGCCATGGCGCAGGCGCAGGCTTACAACGATGCGCTGCTTCCAAGTATTTTGCCGGACTCTTTCGCAGTGGCAGAAGCCAGTGAGGAAGATGTGACATATGAGAATTGCCTGAATCTGACAGGTGACGGCATGATGGGAATCGTTGAGATCCCAAAGATCGCTATTAAGCTTCCGATTTATCATGGAACCAGTGAGGAAGTGCTGCAGAAAGCGGCAGGACATCTGGAAGGAAGTTCCCTTCCGATTGGTGGTGAGAGTACACATGCAGTTATTTCTGCACACCGTGGATTACCGAGTGCTTCTCTTTTTACCGATCTGGATCAGATGGAGATGGGAGATCATTTTCTGATCCATGTGCTGGATGAAACCCTTTGCTACGAAGTGGATGATATTTCCGTCGTAGAGCCGGAGGACACAGCAAAACTTGCCGTTCAGGATGGAGAGGATCTGGTGACATTGCTGACCTGTACACCGTATGGTGTGAACACACAGAGACTTCTGGTGCAGGGACACCGAGTTCCGTATGATGAGCAGGAAGTATCCGATGAGCAGACACCACTCAGCGGCATCAGTTTACACACGAATTATTTACTTTGGGTAATTGTAGGAATTGCCGTTACCGGAGTATTTATCCTTATATTATTTATCAGAGAGAAAAGACTGCGTAAGAAAGCAGAAGAGACAACAAAGGAATCTTGAGGATGAAAGAGCAAGAAAATGAAAATAAGCCTGTGAAGAAGAAAAAAGGGAAACTGGCGCCGGTCCTTTTTGGACTGCTGTTCCTGATTGGATTCGGAATCCTGGCTTATCCGACGATTTCAAATCAGTGGAACACGTATCGTCAGAATCAGCTGATCAGCAGCTATAACAATAAAGTAGAAGAAATGACACCGGAGGATTTTTCCCAGGAGTGGCAGAAAGCAGAAGATTTCAATGCCACGATCACACAGAATAACCTGTACGGGGATGTGTTTGGAGAAGACGACGGAGATTTGAAAAATACTGATTACTGGAAAGTTCTGAATGTGGCAGATGACGGAGTGATGGGATATCTTTCCATTCCGAAGATCAACATCAAGCTGGCCATCTATCATGGAACTGCAGATGATGTACTTCAGACAGGTGTCGGACATTTGAACGGCACGAAACTTCCAATCGGAGGGGACAGTAATCACACGGTACTGGCGGCACACAGAGGTCTGCCGAGTGCAAAACTTTTTACCGATATCGACCAGCTGGAAGCGGGAGATAAGTTTTATATCCATGTACTGGATGAGGTGCTTGCTTACCAGGTAGATCAGATTTTACCGATGGTGGACAAGGATGACCATGAGACACTGCAGGAGGCGCTGCAGATCGAGGATGGAAAGGATCAGGTGACATTATTTACCTGTACACCGTATGGTGTAAACTCCCATCGTTTGCTTGTAAGAGGAACGAGAGTACCGTATAATGGAGAAGAGGATGCATCTGCAGAGACAGTGACAGACACGATGCTGCACGCAATTCAGAACTACTACATGTTGTATTTGATTTTGGGAATTGCGATCACAATTCTGATCATCCTTATCATGAAAATAGTATCAGGAAGAAAACAGCGTAAGTCATAAACAGACATCTTGAAGGAGGAGACGAGGCGATGATGAGAAAGAGAGTAAAAGAAGGAAGTGCCATTTTCCTGGCTCTGGCGGTGGCGTTTTCCGTATTTGCTTTGCCTGGTGTATGGGCAGCGAATGCAATACAGGTGGACAGGACAGATTGCTCGGTGGAATTTTCCGTCGGAAGTGATTATACAGAGCTACAGAAATCGGATGTGACAGTTGATTTATACAAAGTTGCTTCTGTCGACAAAACCGGGGAGTACACCGTAGTCAAAGAGTTCAAGGGTCTGGATGTGAGCGGACTGAGCATCGATGACAAGGATGCATCTGCAGCGGAATGGGCGAAACGAGCTGAGACAGCGGCCCGAATGGTGACAGATGACAGCATTGCACCGACGAAAGAAGTTGTGACAAAAAATGGTCTGGTGACAGCAAACAGCCTGGAGACAGGTCTTTACCTGATCTGCCCGGCGGAGGTTGTAACCGACAATTATACTTATACATTTACACCGTCACTGGTTTCCCTGCCGAATAACTATTATGGAAACGGCGGCAGCGACACCTGGGTGTACAATCTGACCGGAGAAAACGGCATTACATTGAAACCGGAGCAGCATGAGCGATTCGGTGATCTCGTGATCAACAAGACACTGACCGCATTGAATGCGACTTCCGGAGACAAAGCAACCTTTGTTTTCCGGATTGATATCACAAAAGCGGATGGAACCACAGAGAGCAAAGTAGAAGCGCTTACCTTTGAGGCCGCAGGTACACAGTTCGCAAAGATCACCGGTTTACCGGCAGGCGCACAGGTGACCGTGACAGAGGTTTACAGCGGAGCTTCTTACAAGCTGACATCCGAAAACGGAGTACAGACAACGATCACAGCAAATGATGAGCACAGCGCGGCAGGCGCACCGACTGCAGAAGTATCCTTTACCAACGAGACAGACGGACGTACAAACGGCGGATACGGCGTGGTCAACCATTTTGAGTTAGATGAAAATGGTCAGTATCAGTATACTGGTCAGGAACAGTAAAGGGAGGGATGCCAAATGAGAAAGCTACATAAAACACCATTGGTTCTGGCAGCTGCAGCGATTGCTCTCACCGGCTCCCTGACCGTGGGAAGTGCCATGGCGTATTTTACAACCTATGCCACAGCCCAGGGTGGTGTCAAAATGAACATGGGATTTACCGAGACAGTCCCAAACGAAGAGGTAGATGAAAACGGCAAGCATGTCACTATCACAAATACCGGCGATTACGACTGCTTCGTCAGAGTCAAAGCATTTGCCCCGGTGGAGTTAAGTTACAAAGCTCCGGATGGCGGCTGGACAGCCGGCGATGACGGTTACTGGTATTACGATGAGGTACTTCCGGCAGGACAGACTACCTCGAAAGAACTGAATGTAAGCTATACATTCCCGGCCGGGGATGACAAAGCATCTGAGTTCAACGTAGTCGTTATTCAGGAGTGCACGCCGGTTCTGTATGATGCAGATGGAACTGCTTATGCGGACTGGAATAAAGTAGTGACAGCAGACAGTGGCGAGACACAGGAGTAGGAGGTACATGAAAATGAAGAGAAAGAAAAAACGTTCATTTCCAAAAGTAACAGTCCTTCTTCTGGCGGCATCCGCAGTGCTTCTGGTTGGAAGCGGCGTTGGAAGCGCAAGGGCTGCACTGACATATTATAGTGAAAATTATTCCGTACAGATGAATATGCAGAGTATCGGTGTATCTCTGGTAGAAAATGACCAGGTGGTCAGTAGCAGAGATTACGCGGATGCGGATAAGTGGGAAGGAATCACAGAAGGTTCTCTGCTGAGCAATCTGCTTGGCGAGGACGAGAAGTTTACACCGGGCAAGAAATATGACGAAGCCATCAGTGTAACAAACAGCGGAAACATCGACACATTCGTGCGTGTTATTATCACAAAGAGCTGGCAGGATGCCAACGGTGGTAAGAACACCGCATTGGATCCGCAGCTGATCGAGCTGAATTACCTGACGGATAACGGCTGGGTGATCGCAGAAGATCAGTCCACCACAGAGCGTACCGTTCTGTATTACAC
>CAVAFS010000373.1:0-2081 GCA_963587975.1 Bulleidia sp.
TGTAATTTCACGGGCATCTTCTACGGATGTAGGTTTGATCACACATACTTCCATGGCAGCATTTCCTCCCTGATTTTTTTTCACCGGACGCATCGGTGTCACTTTGGAACTTGATTTTGCAGATGTTTTATTCTCTTTTACCGAAGTAAAACGAACTGCCGGTTCCGGTTCCTGCTCTTTCTCGCGGCGGAATGATTTCTTCTTCGGTTCCTCGTAATAATCGTCCTCTTCATCATAATAATCATCATCGTAGAAATCATCGTCCTCATCCGCGTTCAGACGCATCATATTCAAAAATTTATCCATCATACCCATTCTGATAAAATCTCCATTCTCAATTTGTAATCTAATTTAAATATTATAATTTCGTGCACCGAAAATGCCTGTTCCCACACGAACCATGGTAGCACCTTCTTCAATTGCTACTTCATAGTCTCCGGACATTCCCATGGACAAAATACGCATGTCTACATTATCAATGTTTTTCTCTTTGATGTCAACAGATAATTCGCGGATTCCTCTAAAATATTTACGATTATCCTCCGGATCATCCACATATGGTGCGATTGTCATCAGGCCGCAGATATGAATATTCGGCAACTTTGCAGCAGCCTCTACCAGGGCGATGGCCTCTTCCTTAGAAGTACCAAATTTTGATTCTTCTCCGGCAATGTTCACCTCAATCAGGATATCAGTCGTCACATCATGTTTGACAGACTGTGCGCTGATTTCTTCGGCCAGTCTCAGGGAATCAACAGAATGGATCAAAGCCGCTTTTCCCATCAGGTATTTCACTTTATTTCTCTGAAGATGTCCGATCATATGCCAATGAATATCTTTTGGCAGAACCTCATATTTATCCATCATTTCCTGAACTTTGTTTTCACCAAACTCACGGATTCCGGTATCATACACTTCCTGAAGCATGTCTACCGGTTTTGTCTTGCTTACAGCGATCAGTGTAACTTCTGAGCGGTCTCTGCCCGCCCGTTTACATGCTGCTTCTATATTTTCTTCCACTTTCTGTAAATTTTCTCTCAACATTTTCGTTCCTCCTGTCTGTTATCCTTTATTTAAGAATATCTTTCTTTTAATTCATAAATTCACCTTCACTTACTTCGTTTCCATTTAAAGCAATGTGATCATACAAAGAAATACCATATTTTGTTCCTGTTTTCACAACAGTGTACTCTTCGTTTTCAGCCAGAACATCAATGAGACGGAAGATTGCATAGCCCTTATCCATGTTGTATACGCCTTCTTTTGTCGCTGTATCTTTGATGCTATACTGCTCGTTGCTGTCCGGCAACTGAATCGTATCTCCAACGGCCAGGGAATTCTCAGATACATAATAAGCATCATCTGTCTCATAATACAGATCTGTTGCTACAAATTCTGCACTTTCTTTTCCGTGTTTGTCCTTTGTGATCTTGATCACACCATTACTGGATGAATTATCTCCTTTTCCGATATATTTTTTCGGAATAACAAGGAATTCCTTTTCTGCAATGGCTGTATTTGGTATTTTAAGTCCCTGATTTTCATCAGAACCAAGTTCCACTTCGATATAACGGTCGGACAAAAACCGAATCATAGAATTATTCAGATCCATCTGCAGGAAATATTGCCCATCGATTTTACGCACATACGTTGTTGCGTTGGTTTCTGTATGATCTTTACGAAATTTTACATGAAGCACAAAGGAATCTGATCCTTCGCTGATCTGCGTCTTATACTCTTTTGCCTCTGTTTTGCTGACAGGAACCATAATGGACCAGTTTTCGCTGGTGGCGATCTTATACAGAGCCTGTCCAGATTTTACCTGCGCATTTCCTTTCAGATTCGTCTTACTGTAGGAAGCCGGGTTGTACATATCTGCCGTAAAGGAATCCGTTGTAACTCCTTCATATCCATCCGTATACAAGGCCAGAATGCCATCCACAGATGTTCGCACAAAAGAAAAAGTATTTTGTGAAACCGCCGATGTTGTCTGATCAGACAGACTGTTTAAGGCATTGATATATAAATTTTCCTGAATCTGTGCATTCACACCATCTTTGAAAGAATATATATTATAAAAC
>CAVAFS010000374.1:0-3349 GCA_963587975.1 Bulleidia sp.
GGTCTTGAGGGAACACTTGAGATCGTTGACGGAGCATTCAAATTCAAATATGATCCGGCTACAGAGCATCATGCACATGACATTCTTTCCGGTAAAAAATTACACGGAGAGGATATCTTTGAGAACGAAGGTCGTCTGATGAACCTTTACAAAGATCCGGAGTTCAAAAACCGTAAAGCTCATTACACAGCAGTATGTGAGCCGACACCAGCTCCATCCAAACAGAAATAAAAATAATGTTTATAACAGGCGGGGACAAATATGGTTCCCGTCTGATATAAGTTATAGAAATAAGAGAAAGAGGGTATTTAGAAATGGCAGATTTCAAATTCGAACCAATGAGAAGTCTTATCTACGTTGACTGCGTAAGTGAAGACTACAGACCAAAACTTCAGAGATGGCTTTACAAAACACATATTCCGGACAGTATCTCTCAGTTTGAGCCGTACGTAACAAAATATGCATTTTATCCATCCTTCCCGATTCCGCCACAGGGCGATCGTTTCGGATATGCAAGAATGCAGCTTACAGAGCATCATTGGTTAGTAAGCGACCTTGATCCTCGTCTTGAGATCAAAGCAATCGCTGAGACATTCCCGATGGATGTACTTGTATGGCAGGGACAGATCCCGGCAGCAGCTCATACAGACGCTCAGATCGATTCTGACGGAGATGCAGGAAATGCAGCTCGTAAATCCAACAATGCAGAAGGAAATCCATTCATCTTCGCATTCCTTCCAATGTGGTGGGAGAAAGACCTCAAAGGAAAAGGCCGTACAATCGAAGATGGTGCAAACTATCGTTTCAATATGACCATTGGTTTCCCGGAAGGCGTAGACAAAGCAGAAGGCGAGAAATGGTTATTTGAGAAAGTTGTTCCGATCCTTCAGGCAGCTCCGGAGTGTACTCGTGTACTTGCAAGTGCAGTAAAGAAAGACATCAATGGATGCGTAATGGATTGGGTACTTGAGATCTGGTTCGAGAACCAGTCCGGATGGTACAAAGTAATGGTTGATGATATGAAAGCACTTGAGAAACCGTCATGGGCTCAGCAGGATGCTTTCCCATTCCTGAAACCATACCACAATGTTTGCAGTGCAGCTGTAGCTGATTATACACCAAGCAACAACCTTGCAAACTATCGTGGATATATCACCATGAGATAATAGTTTCCTTGGTGGCTAAACCGTGAGGTTGTGTAATGGCTAAACCGTAAGGTTGTGTTGGGCCGGAGGCTCAGAAAAGAATACCGCAGACTAAGACGTCTGCTTGTATTATTTTCTGAGACCTCCGGCCCTTTTACTGTATACCGTGACATCTGGGTATTCGTGTGGTATACTAGACGGCAGATAGATTAAAAATCGAAGTTAGTTGATAAGGAGTAACATATATGAACGTAGGGATTATTACGGCCAGTGACAAAGGTGCGTGTGGAGAACGGGAAGATCTCAGCGGAGCCAGGATCGCAGAGATTATGGAGTCGCATGGCTATACGATTCGAAAAAAGGTGATTCTGCCGGATGATCAGCAGCAGTTGCAGGACGAAATGATCGCCATGTGTGAGGATGATATTCAGCTGATCCTGACTACGGGAGGAACCGGTTTTTCCAGGAGAGATGTGACACCGGAGGCAACGAAAGCTGTAATCGAGAGGGAAGTCCCGGGCATTCCGATGGCAATTTTGCAGTATTCACTGACGATTACGGAGCGTGCAATGCTGTCAAGAGCGGCAGCCGGAATCCGAGGAGAGACATTGATCGTTAATCTGCCGGGAAGTCCGAAGGCTGTGGATGAGGCGTTGAATTATATTTTGCCGTCATTAAAGCACGGATTGGATATTTTGCTTGGCAATGATGCCGAGTGTGCAAGAAAGTAATAAAAATTTAGGAGATAGAAGGATATTATGAAACTGATTAAAACGGAAGAGGCAGTCGGCCATGTGCTCTGCCACGATATTACACAGATCATCAAAGGAGTGACCAAAGACGCAGTTTTCCGCAAAGGACATGTGGTGACGGAAGAAGATATCCCGGTGTTGCTATCTGTTGGAAAAGAGCATTTATATGTCTGGGAAAAGGATGATACAAAGTGGCATGAGGACGAAGCTGCGCAGATCCTATATGACATTTGTGCCGGAGAGCATATGCATCCGTCAGGCATTAAAGAAGGAAAAATTGAGCTGATCGCAGACATTGATGGTTTACTGAAAATCAATCGTGAGGCACTGGTAGCTGTAAACAGCCTCGGAGAGATGATGATCGCCTCCAGACATGGCGATTTCCCGGTGCATGCAGGAGATAAACTGGCAGGAACCAGAATTATTCCGCTGATTATTGAGAAGGAAAAAATGGAACGTGCGAAAGCAGCCGGCGGTACAGAACCGATTTTTACACTGAAACCATATCAGAAGAAAAAATATGGCATTGTGACAACCGGAAGTGAAGTATTCAAGGGCCGCATCAAAGATACGTTCAGTCCGGTTATTCGTGAAAAACTGGCAGAGTATCCGTCGGAGGAGATCGCACAGATTTACGTGGATGATGATAAGGCCCACATTTTAGAGGCCATCAAAAAGCAGATCGCAGCAGGGGCAGACTTAATTATCTGCACCGGTGGTATGAGCGTGGATCCGGATGACTGTACACCGGGTGCTATCATGGCAACCGGAGCCAGAATCGTGAGTTACGGTGCACCGGTACTTCCGGGCGCTATGATGCTTGTTTCTTATTATACAAACGAGGCAGACGGCAGAATTATTCCGATTCTCGGACTTCCGGGATGCGTCATGTATGCAAAACGCACGATTTTTGATCTGGTGCTGCCGCGTGTGATGGCAAATGATGAGATTACCGCAGAGGATATTGCAAACCTGGGCGAGGGTGGACTGTGTCTGAACTGTGCCGTTTGTACTTTCCCAAACTGTGGTTTTGGGAAGTAAGGAGAAAAAATGGCAGAATTAACACATATCAATGAGCAGGGCAGAGCCAAGATGGTGGACGTATCCGAAAAAGCAGATACAAAGCGTATTGGCGTTGCTTCCGGTCGTATCTGCATGCAGCCGGAAACGTTTACCCTGATTACAGATGGAAAAATAAAAAAAGGCGATGTATTAGCTGTTGCGCAGGTGGCAGGTATCATGGCAGCGAAAAAGACCTGGGAGATTATTCCAATGTGTCATCCATTACTTCTGACCGGTGTGGATATTCATTTCGAACTTCATCCGGAAGTGTCGGAAATCGAAGCAATCGCTTCTGTACGCACAACCGGAAAAACCGGAATCGAAATGGAGGCGTTGCATGCAGTATCCGCAGCGTTACTGACAATCTATGACATGTGCAAGGCCGTAGAC
>CAVAFS010000375.1:0-2995 GCA_963587975.1 Bulleidia sp.
ACAATCACATCTGTCCGTTTCTGTTCACGGGTTTCCGCTTCAATGTAATAATTTCCAGTGCCATTGATGATCGGACGTAAATACAGCAAGAAATATTTTCTTCCTTCCTGTTCGATAAACGTCTCGTCGCTATCTCCATACAAATCATTAAAATGTATTACGAAACGTTCCAGAATCTGACGCATATTCAAATGACCATTTACTATAAACTGATTTTTATCTAATAAAGCATCCGAATAAATCTGCTGTTTCTGCATTTCTGAAGTTGAAAGGTATAAATTGTATAACCATGTCTCAAAAATACGATTTGCGATTGCCAGCACACCATGTTCATTTTTCACAAATCCAAACATTGTTGCCACACTGATTGCCGGCTCATAATAATTGTAAGCAATTGCTTTTCCGGTAAATAACAATGACTGTAACATATCATTCAACTCCGGGTAACGATCCAACTTCTCACTCAATGATTCAAACAATGTATTTTTCTCTACCAGAAGCATACGAACCGCCGTGAAAAATCCATATCTGCTCCATACACTCTTCCCGTCACTTTCATCTTTATTCACGCTGATATCTTCGTCCATAATCTGGCATAATCGCGAAACAAGAAACGGATATCCTGATGTATATTGGTACAGCAGAGTTGCTATCTCAGCCACATTCATTCCAGTTTGATGATCTTTTTCATAATCCTGAAGCATATCTGCAATTTCTGTCTCAGAAAAACTCATATCGATTTTAAAATCTGCCGCAATATTCCATGGACTGTTATATTTATGTTCCTCATCTGATCTGATCTTGTGTCGGAGATTTTTTACATCATACACACCGGCTAAAATAACCGATTGGAATGCGGCCTGTTGAAAACGATTGATATACTGCGCACGAAGCTGTCCTAAAAAATCCAGAAAAACCTGATTATTCGATGCACTGTCTACCTCATCAATCATCAAAACAATCGGCTTATCGGAAAATTGACAGATATCGCTCAGTCCTTCAAATAATGGCTTTAATGTAAAATAATCATGCCTGTTTTCTATATGATTTTTCAAATCATTCAGTATTTCTTTTAAATCGTCATTTAATCCTAGCTTACACTTTTTGAACAGACGCAAAAATGAATGACAGAAAGAAAGTGCAAAAACATTTTCGTTTGCAAAATCAGCACTGCCGAATGTCTGAAAATCCATCAATACAACATAATATTCTGATTCCAGTAAGCGCTTTAATGCGATCAATGTCGTGGTCTTTCCATACTGACGCGCTTTATTGATTGTAAAGTATTTTCCATCATCTACAAGTGCTTTTATCTCATGTAAACGATACATACAGCAGTTGTATTGAATACTTTTGACATAATTTCCTCCTGTTTCACTTTATAACCAATAATTTCTACCTTTTTTCAATATAATTATCATACCATGAAGCAGCTATTCAGGCAATTTAATAATATTTTTCCAATATACTTTGCAACCAACCTGCAAGTTATGACAATATAAGAGTGTAAGGGTAATTAGGATTACCCAGAGAAGACGTCAGAAATGGGAGTTTTAATTAAATGGAAAAACAACAGCTGGAAAAATATATCAATGAATATGGCAGAGATATTTACCTGTTCTTCAAACGGCTGACACAAAACAAAAATACGGCAGATGACCTGTATCAGGAGACATTTTTGAAATTGTGGGAATTGGATAATGTCAATGATACAGAAAATCCCAAAAGCTATCTGCTTGGAATAGCCGTGAATTTGTGGAAAAATCAATGCCGAAAACAAATGTGGCGAAAGCGGATTGCAGATATCGTATCTGCTTCGGAAGAAAGTCAGATTGAACATTTTTCGGCAGCAGACAGCGTGGAGGACGCGGTGATTTCCAATCAGGAGAAACTGCTGGTACAGGATGCCGTTAACCGATTGCCGGAAAAATTGCGGGTAGTGGTGCTTTTATATTACATGGAAAATCTGAAGATAACAGAGATTGCGGAGCAACTACATGAATCGGTGAGCAGTATAAAAAGTAAACTGATGCGTGCGAGGAAATATCTCAGAAAAGAATTGGAGGATTCTATTTTATGAAAAATCTGGATGATGTATTAAAGAAATCCCTTACTCCGGCTGAAACGGAAGAAGGACCGGATTTCTGGCTGAATCAGAACATTCTGAAACGGGCAGACCGGCAGGAGAAGGGAGTCAGGATAATGAAACAAAGAACATATAAAGTAAGAAAGGTCGTGGCAACATTAGTCATTGCATTGAGTATTTCCGGAACCGCAGTATTTGCGGCAGAAAAAATAAATTTATTTGGAAATCTGTTCGGCAAAACGAATACAGCACCCGTGGAGTCGTATGTAAGCGATACAGGAGCAGATGAAAATCTAAAAGCATCTTACCATTATCAGGGAGCCGAATATGAAGTGCAGATTGATAAGGTGGTTCGAAGTGCGTCAACTCATTCCGGAATTATGCAATTCACAGTAAATCGCATATCCGGAAAAGGCGAACCATGGTATATACTGACTGGAGATATTTTGCCAGAATATGATTACTGGACGATGGAAACCAGAAACTTACAGGAAATAAATCCGACAGACACCAATATATGGCTGACGATGGGGTTGAAAAGTTCCGGACAGCAAGTACCTGACTGGCGTATTTATTTAGAGACAGATGCGAGTAATGACGATACCCAGGTGTTTTATATGGTATTTAACGTGATGGATTCGGAACAGACAAATGCAGCATTAAGCCTGATTTTTACGGAATTGGATAGTAATAAAGACAGCAAAACTGAACTGGCAAATATTACAATTCCGGACAGTGAGAGTATTCCGTCTTTAACATGGAAAAATGAAAAAGGCGAACAACAGCTTGCGTTAACCAGCTATGACATGGTGATCACAAATCAGGGTGACTCAGATGTAGAACCGGAATATAATGAGATTTCCGTGCAGATGAAAGATGGCAGCACTTATGTGATAGACAGTAATAAAC
>CAVAFS010000376.1:0-2775 GCA_963587975.1 Bulleidia sp.
AATATAAACTTTGCAATTCAGGAATATGTGACCGGTTCAGATATAAAAAGAGTACGAAAAACATTGCAGCTGACGCAGAAGAAATTTGCGGAATTATTAGGTGTTTCCAAAGCAACCATGGAACGATGGGAAACGAAAGAAGATAAAATTACCGGTCCGGTTGTTCTGCTATTAAAAATATTAGAAGATCATCCGGAGTACGTTCTGAAAATACAGATTCCGGACAAGGAATATGGTTTGCGTATGTGGTATATGCATGAGCAGGAAATATGTACGCTGATTGATGTAGATGAACTGAAAAAACGGGTAAAAATCAAAAATTATACAGACAATATTATGTTTCAGGCTTTTGGAAATCTCAAGGAACCGACCTACGAAGATTATGAGGCATTTTTGGAGTCCCGCTGTTTTCCCAAAAGCCGCGATAAAATGAAACTGATTTTAAAAGATCTTGATCTGCCGTTTTATGATCCGCTGATGATTATTCAGAAGACGGAAGGCAGAATGGCAGAAGATCATTTTTGGATTCGTATAGAGAGGTGACAGATCTATGATCGAATTGTTTGAACAGAATGAGCGAAAAGCCGACCGACAGTCTTCTAAGGGAAACCAGCTTAAGTGGGAAAATGATGGTACCTGGTACAAAGCAGATTGTACCGGATATGAAGGACTTGCCGAATATATGGTATCGCATCTGCTGGAAAAATCTTCTTTGGGAAAGAATGAATTTGTACAATACGATTATGAGCAGATTAAATATAAAAATGTTTTTTACAATGGTGTAAAAAGCAGAAATTTTTTGCATGATGACTGGCAGATTATAACCTTGGAGCGTCTGTTTCAAAATTTTTTCCAGAAAAGTTTGTATGAAGCGGTATGGCATATACAATTTTCTGTGAAGGATCGGTTTGAATTTTTGGTGACGCAGGTGGAGCGTATTACCGGATTGAAAGATTTTGGAATCTATCTAAATAAATTGCTGACGATTGATGCGCTGTTTGTAAATGAAGATCGTCATATGCATAATATAGCTGTTTTGATGAATCAAAATGGGGATTTTGCATACTGTCCTATTTTTGATCATGGAGCCGGATTGCTTTCCGACACAAGTATGGACTATCCGTTGGGAACTGACGTATATGATGCACTTTCAGAAGTAAGGGCAAAAACAATCAGTGGCAGTTTTGAGGAACAATTGGATGTATCAGAAGAAGTATGCGGAACAAATCTGTATTTTCATTTTACAAAAAAAGATGTAGAACGCTTATTAAAGGAAATACCGGGTTATTCTGATCAGGAGAAAAATCGCGTTCAAGATATTTTATTTGAACAGATGCGTAAGTATAAATATCTGTTTAAAAATTGCTCATAATGTAAAGATAATATGCCATGGCGTAAATTAAAGACCTCAGGCTGTTTTTTCCTGCAAAGCGATTGTTAGCGTGCGGGACAAAACAGCCTGGGGTCTTTTCCAATACGTAAAGTTTTTGCTAATACACCCAAAATATAAATTAAACGTTCTTTTGAAGTTTACAATCGAGAGCCTGAGCTTTTCTGACAATCGTTGAATGATCAACGCCAAGTGCCTTTGCCAAGGCTCTGGTGGAACCATATTTCTGATATCCCCATTCCAGAATTTCTTTTTCATATTCAGAAACAAGTTCTTTCAGCGTATGCCCCTCAAAATGAGAATGTTGCGTCTCCTCCGAAAATTCAGAGAAGTATCCGATAACCATATCCCAACGAATTGTGGTATATGGTTCATAAATAACAATCCATCGCTCGATCAGATTTTCCAATTCACGAATATTTCCCGGCCACTGATAACGGCAGAGACCGTCAATGGTATCCTGGGCTAAAATAATATTTTTGCTGTATTTCCGATTAAAAATATTTAGAAAATGGTGGCATAATGTCGGGATATCTTCCACACGTTCTCTCAATGCCGGAATCGAGATTGGAAAAATGTACAATCGGTAATATAAATCCCCGCGGAACGTTCCGTTTTGCACCATTTCACTTAAATTTCGGTTTGTAGCTGCGATAATGCGGATGTCTAGTTTAATAGATTTCGTATCGCCAATGCGGGTAATTTCCTTTTGCTGTAATGCTCGTAAGAGTTTTGCCTGAAAATCCAGCGGGAGTTCACCGATTTCGTCCAGAAAAAGTGTTCCGTTATTGGCAAGCTCAAACATGCCGACTTTTCCGCTGGCATTTGCGCCGGTGAAGGCTCCTTTGACATATCCAAAAAGTTCACTTTCCAGAAGATGTTCCGGAATGGCGGCACAGTTTACTTTGATAAATGGTTTTTTGTTTCGGCTGCTATGTTCAAAAATATAGTTGGCAAATACTTCTTTTCCGGTACCGGTTTCTCCGGTAAGGAGTGTGGTAACGTCTGTCTGTGCAGCCTGAAAGGCCATGGCATAGGCCTTGGTGACAGCAGGACTGTGGACTTCTGCCCAGTCAGAAAAATTTTTCTGTGGGATAATATTTTGCTGATTCAACTGTTCAATGATCAATGAATTCTGATTTACCATTTTCTGATAGTGTGCAATCTGAGATTCAGAATCCCGCAGGTTTTCTGCCAGTGTCATGGTTTCACTGATATCCTGATCCAGAACGATGACACCCACCAGTTCGTGAGCCTGATTAAACAGGGGAGAGCCGGTTTCCAAAAGCTGTGTTCCGGTAAGCGCGGAGTACGCGATGGAGGAATAGGGAATCTGATGTTTCAATACATAATCAATGATGACATTGCCAATCTGGTTGTCAGCG
>CAVAFS010000377.1:0-5240 GCA_963587975.1 Bulleidia sp.
TGAAATTTCATGTTCAAAAAAAATATTATTCATTGTTCCACAAATCTGTCCCTCTCATATGCAACTGCTGATAGCAGAATACGGAAAGCAGTTGGTTCACTCCAGTATCCTGTAATTTTTTCCAGGTTGAAAGCGATCAGTTCGGCACATTCGCAATAAAAAATATTCATAAATTTGCGAACATCTTCTTTATCTAATACATTCTCTTTCTTTAAAATGACCCAGATAAATACCAGTCCTATTATTTCTGCAAAATTATTACTCAAAAACGCTTCCACCGTCATCTTAATCCCCTTTTCTTGTCAAATTTGCTTTTTCTTAAAATTTTAACAAAAATATACTTTAACATCAAGCCATACCTGACACCAATATGCTCTAATCAGACGGACATCCGACATTTTCTGCTGATTTATTCCATTTCAAACGACGATTGGATTAATTTTAACAATTCCAGAACGCTGCGAAAATATTCTTTCTTAGGATTTTTGGAATGTTTTCTCCAGGTACAGCACCCTTGCCAGCTGCTGTTTTGCCTGTATAAAATCTCTACTATAAAACAATTTAATTTTCCTTCCGAGTCCAAATTCAATGACTCGATATCCTTATGTGGAATACGAACTCTGTTCTCCTCTTTTATTCGTTCTTCTATACTCAATAGATGCGATTTTGCTTTTTCTCTCTTTTCAAAATAACTTCTAAGTTCCGTAGAAGCCTGCACACAGCCCAATTCATCCAATATATGGTCTATTTTCAGCACCGCATCTGCCAAACCACAAAATGAAATTTCATGTTCAAAAAAAATATTATTCATTGTTCCACAAATCTGTCCCTCTGCATCCATAACCACGTTGAGAAAAAAGCTTCTTGCCTCTAATGGCATCCTGCCTGATGTATATTTTTGTCTGTAAGTTTCCATGTTTCATCCTCCGTTATACCCCTGATAGATAGAGTCTTTTCAGATACTAATGTGTACTTCTTTTACTTGTCTTATTTCACATTGAGAATTTCTTTTATCCTAAAATCATATTAGCTGCTCACTTCGCGGATAATTTTCACCCAGATATCGGAAAGTCTGTCATCCAGGAATCTCTCTGCAATTTCATAGGAGCCTGCTGAATATTTTTTGATGGTATCTCTTTTTTTGAATGTATCTATAATCGCATCTGCCATTTTTTCGACGTAAATATTTTCATATTGCGAATCTGACAGTTCAGCCAGATCAACAGGAATGCGTACTCCGTTTTCCCCGTCTCTGATGAAAACCTTGTTGCCGTAACGTACATCAAAGCCGATCAGAGCCTGACCTGCTGCGACGGCTTCCATAAGAGAAAGTCCAAGTGTTTCCCACTGTGCGGCTGTCAGATAGGCCTCATATTTCGGATAGGCACCTGTCATGATCTGTCTGCCCATGAAACGGATGTAATCCCCGGCATCTGCCGCAGCTACGATCTGCTTTAAGAAATCCACATATTCATCCGGTCCTTTTCCGTATATATCAAAAGTAAGCTCCGGTACTGTTTCATGTGCCCGGATCACCGCCTTTATCATGATGTCCATTCCCTTCCTGCTGATCAGCCGGGAAGCAGTCATGACAGAATATGGCTTTCTCGGACTCTTTGGACGCTCAATGGCAGGGATACCGGAAGCCGGGATCACATAGACATCCGGACACTTCATGCCATAATCCTTCATGCGCTCCTTCAGATCTTTTTTCTGTTCCTCTGTGGAAACGATAAAAGCACGAATACGCTCTGCGTTCTTAAAATAATAATAATATTCCTTATTCCAGAATACAGCATCTGGATCTTCCCCTGGGAGATAATAATGGCCGGAATGCAAAAATATATAAATCGGCGCTTTCGCATCCATCTCAAATAATGGTTGAATAAAAGCCAGCCGCATCGGACGGTCAATAAAAATCATGTCATCCTTTGTCATATGAAGTGCTTCCAGAAAGCGCTTCAAAAATTCCGGTTTCGTAAGAACTTCCCCATCTGGTAAGATATATTTTTCATAATCTCTGGCATCCGCTGACAGACCAATCCGCATATTTTTTGCAATATCGATATCCCCACCCGGAAGTAATTCAAAGCAGGTACATCCATCGGCATCATAAAAGGTAGTCCGACTCAGTCTGGCATAGCTGCCATTCTCATTCTGTGCAGTAACATAATGAAACGTCCACAAAAGGCGATCTGCATAGATTTCCCGGGCAATCAGCTTTTCACATTCATAATAATTAATCGCATAAAAGGATTCGCCATCCTCACGCAGAAACATCGTCATTACACGTTGATTCTGCGTTTTGATTTCTATACTGTTTTCATCACGTATAACAGAAATGTCCGGCTGTATTTTCATGTAACCCGCTATCCAGTCACTGGCTGAAATACTGCCGGAAATATCCGTCTTTCCTGTCATAAAAGCATGCACCGAAAGCATCTGCTCTCTTCGCAGGCCCAGCTTCTGATAACGTTCGATATATATCTGATCCGGTACATCTGTAAAGATGTACTTCACTTCTTCCCCTGCCTTTTGAAAGAACGAATCTCGCCGAACCTGAGCTACATCAACACCGGAAAGCTCATACCAACTTAAAATGCTAAAATCATACACCATGGATTCCTAGTTTCCTTTCATCAACCGGCTCATCTTTTCCATCTGCATCTTCTGCTGGATGGAAGCCTCTTTTTTAATTTGCTCCAGATTTTCAGACAGCTGCCGTATTTTTTTGATCATGCCGGCGGCATCTGCCTCATCAAAGAGATTTTCCTCCAGAAAATACTGCGGCTGATGTGCTGTATGCACAAAGCCCACCAGGAGCAAGCCGTGTAAAGCCGCCGTCTCAATGGAACCCGGATAAGCATAAGCACGATTAATGTCCAGATAAAAGGTACATTTTTCCAGAAGTGCTTCCAACTTGTCATGGCTGACGGTAGAATACAGGTGGATATTTGTTTTCTGTTTTTCCAGCTCATACAGCCAAGGAGAAAAAGCTGTCGTAGCTGCAATATGAAAACTGTACTGAGGCAGAGCATCTGTCAGAGTTTCCAGTGCTTCCAGCTGATCTGAAGTTGTCAGAATCAGAATATCGTGTCCATCCTCTTTCCCATCGATATACTGTGCCGTATCTTCAGATACATAACAAAAGTCTTCTGTCTTGCCATGAGTCTCCTCCAGAAATGACCAGTCAATTATCCTTGCCTCTACGTTTATCAACAACTCTTTCTGGTGTTTCGATGTGACAATGATCTGTCTGTCACCGTTGCAAAAGCTGCCAAGATATGTCCGGATCCAATCCTCTGTGGTATGGTAATACTGCATGATCCCCATTTGAGTCAGAACTCCAAAGATCCCATTACTATGGTTCAAACACAGAAGTTCCTTATTTACACTTTTTTTCATTTTCAACACAAAGTGGTCTGGTCGCATGGAAAAAGCCCCCTGATACTTGGACTATCGGCTTGGAACCGATAAATCCATGCTATCAGGGGGCTCTCACATTCTAATCACAAACGAATATCAGAACAATCTTTTTTCAATCACATTTGACTCTCAAATCAATCACATTTCAATCACAAAACACGCTCAAATCGATTTTTTCCTCGTTGTATCACTTAAAAACAGGTTTCTCCTATTCAATCCCCAGCACCTCATTCTTGACAGTGTAGGCTCTTGCTGCTTTTTCCTCCATCTTCATTGCACATAGGCGGCTTCTGTTATAATTCTAATGCATTTTCATTTAAGAGAAACTCATACAGACCCAGATGCAGAATTCCATCATCATCCGTCCACGGTTTCATGGAGGACTTGTTGATAATGATTTTCTTGAAAAAGTCTCTCGTATTTTTCAGCGGACGCAGCTCTGTTTCCATCTTTTCCGGGTCACTGACGCTCAATGCTGACTGGATATAATATTTCTTTGCTCCTCGGTTTATCACAAAGTCGATTTCACATTGTTTCCGTGTCTGCTTTCCACCGTTTCTCTCGATCACTTCTACCACACCGACATCAACGGAATACCCTCGGCACAGCAGCTCATTATAGATGATATTCTCCATAATATGTGTTTCTTCCTGTTGCCTGAAATTTAACCGGGCATTGCGTAGCCCAATATCCGTACAATAAAATTTGGAAGGATATTCAAAATATTTCTTTCCCTTCACATCGTACCGCTTCGCATTGCTAAATAGAAACGATTCCGTCAGATAACTCAGGTAGTTGGAAATAGTAGTGCTGGAAACAGAAACGCCCTTTACCGTGCGAAGGCTGTTTGCAATCTTGCTGGCATTAGTCAGCGAACCTATGGCAGAGCATAAATCATCCGTAAGCTCTTCAAGAACATCCGTAAGCACAATATCGTATCGCTCTGCGATGTCCTTGAAGTACACCTCGGTAAAAAGGCTCTGCAAATAGGCCATCTTGTCTGCGTCCGACTTTCTTGACAAAACCAGTGGCATACCACCATATAGAGCATATTCTTCATATGCTTCAGACTTGTCTCCGCCGACATAAGAATAATATTCCTTGAAAGAAATCGGGTACACGCGGATCTCGTCACCACGACCACGAAATACCGTCAGTACATCTTTGGTCAACATTTTCGAGTTGCTACCAGTAACATAGATATCCACATTTCGCAGACGCATCAGTCCGTTCAGAACATTGTACAGCTGAATGCTTTCTGGATTTTTCAATTCTTCTTTCGTGATCGCATACTGAACTTCGTCGATCAGTATATAGTTCATCTTGCCACCTATGATTTTAGACCGTATATATTCGGACAGTGCAGCCGGATCTCGGTACTGGATGAACTGATCGTCATCCAAAGCAATCGTGATGATCTGCTCTGGCTTTACTCCGTTTTCAATCAGGTGGTCGTAGAAAAGGTTAAACAGCAAAAAACTCTTTCCGCACCGGCGAATGCCCGTAATGACTTTCACCAGACCGTTCTCTTTCCGTTCAATAATTCTCTGAAGATAACTTTCTCTTTTAATTGTTTGATTCAATGTAAATACCTCCGATCGCTTGAAACTTACTACATATTATACGCAACTTTCAAGTGTATTATACCTACGCGCCATAAAGAAGTCAAGCTTTCACTTGAAAGTTAGTGTAAAAACGCGCTAACTTTCAAGTGAGCAAAGAACAGTTCATCATACACCACAGTCCTGTTCTGACACCATCTGAAACAAAATCACTCGATAGCCTCATCCTCCCAGATGATATTTCCACAGACT
>CAVAFS010000378.1:0-2422 GCA_963587975.1 Bulleidia sp.
CTGCCACTTCTTCCGGTGTTCCTTTCGCGATAACTGTTCCACCTTTGTCTCCACCTTCCGGTCCCATATCAATGATATAGTCTGCCGTCTTGATCACATCCAGATTATGCTCAATGACAACCACCGTATTACCACCGTCTGCCAGACGATGCAAAATTTCGATCAGTTTGTGCACATCTGCAAAATGCAGTCCCGTGGTCGGCTCATCCAGAATATAAATCGTCTTTCCTGTGCTGCGCTTGCTCAGCTCTGTGGCCAGTTTGATTCGCTGCGCCTCACCACCGGACAATGTGGTAGATGGCTGTCCCAGGCGCACATAGGAAAGTCCTACATCATACAACGTCTGGATCTTACGCTGAATAGAAGGCACATTTTCGAAGAAGGTCAGTGCTTCCTCCACCGTCATATCCAGCACATCATAAATACTTTTTCCTTTATATTTAATTTCCAGTGTCTCGCGGTTATAACGTTTGCCCTGACACACTTCACACGGTACATACACATCCGGCAAAAAGTGCATTTCAATCTTTAAGATTCCGTCTCCGGAGCAGGCCTCACAGCGGCCGCCCTTGACATTAAAGCTGAATCTGCCTTTTTTGTATCCTCTTGCTTTCGCATCCGGCGTTGCCGCAAACAGATCACGGATCTGGTCAAACACACCGGTATAAGTTGCCGGATTGGAACGCGGAGTTCTTCCGATTGGAGACTGGTCGATACAAATGACTTTATCAAGCTGCTCCAATCCATCAATGCCTTTGTGTTTTCCCGGAATGCATCTTGCACGGTTCAGGCTTCTCGCTAAATGTTTATATAAAATCTCATTCACCAGGGAGCTTTTTCCGGAGCCGGACACACCGGTCACACAGGTCATAACGCCCAGCGGAACTTTTACATCAATATTTTTCAGGTTATTTTCCTGCGCTCCACGCACTGTGATAAATCCAGTTGGCTGCTTGCGCTCCTTCGGCACCGGAATCACCAGTCTGCCGCTTAAGTATGCTCCTGTCAGAGATTTCTCACACGCCATGATATCGTCTACCGTTCCAGCTGCCACTACTTCTCCACCGTGCTCACCGGCTCCCGGTCCGATATCCACGATATAGTCCGCCGCACGCATGGTATCTTCGTCATGTTCTACTACAATTAACGTATTTCCAAGATCTTTCAGGTTCTTCAAAGCCGCCAGCAGTTTATCGTTATCTCGCTGATGCAGACCGATACTTGGCTCATCCAAAATATATGCCACGCCAACCAGACCGGAACCGATCTGGGTTGCCAGACGGATACGCTGCGCCTCACCACCGGACAGAGTGCCCGTTGCTCTGGACAATGTCAGATACTCCAGACCTACTTCTTTCAAAAATCCCACGCGGGCACGGATTTCCTTTAAAATCTGGTCACCGATCAGATGCTGCTGCTCGGTCAATTCCAAATTTTCCAGAAATGCACACAAATTCTTTACGGACATGGATGTAATCTCATGGATATTTTTATCCGCAACAGTAACAGCCAGAGATTCTTTTTTCAGACGCTGACCATGACAGGCTTTACACGGTGTGATCCGCATAAAGGTCTCATATTCCTGCTTGGTCAGATCCGATCCTGTCTCACGGTAGCGGCGCTCCACATTGCGGATCAGTCCCTCAAATGCCACGTCATAAACGCCGACGCCGCGCTGTCCACGATAATGTACCACTACTTTTTTGCCATCGGTTCCATGTAAGATCACATTGCGCACAGATTCCGGCAATTCCTCATATGGTGTATTCAGGTCGAAATCATATTCTTCTGATAATGCTTTCAAAATCGCGTAAGTGTAGCTGGATGGATCGTTAGAAGACTGCCATCCCATTACCTGAATCGCACCTTCTGCCAGTGATAAATGTTTGTCCGGGATCATCAGGTCTTCGTCAAATTCCATCTTGTAGCCCAATCCGAAACACTCCGGGCAGGCACCAAAAGGATTGTTAAAGGAAAAACTTCTCGGTTCGATCTCATCAATGCTGATACCGCAGTCCGGGCAGGAAAAGCTCTGTGAAAATTGAATCTGTTCTCCTCCGATCACATCCACAGTCATCAGTCCGTCTGCCAGCTCCAGTACATTTTCAATGGAATCCACCAGACGTTTTTCAATGCCTTCCTTTACGACCAGACGGTCTACTACAACCTCAATGTTATGTTTTTTATTTTTATCCAGGCCGATCTCTTCTGTCAGTTCATACACACTTCCGTCAATCTGTACACGAACATAACCGCTGCGCTTAATGCTGTCTAACAGTTTCTGATGCGTACCTTTACGGCCGCGAACCACCGGCGCCAGAAGCTGTATTTTTGTCCGCTCCGGAAGCTGCATGATCTGATCTGCCATCTGATCCACAGTCTGCTTTTTAATTTCTTTTCCACATTTCGGACAATGCGGAAT
>CAVAFS010000379.1:0-2214 GCA_963587975.1 Bulleidia sp.
TTCTACATGTTATTCCCGTTTTTTCGCTTTTGCAATAACAAAAATAATTTCTTTTTCGTTTTTGCTTTTGATTGTTGTTTTAAAAGTTCATTTCTTTTACTTCAACAGCTGTTGACATCATAATATGCCCAAACAAAGGAATTGTCAATTGTTGTTTTGATGTAAAAATGCACAAAATTTCGTCTTAAATTTTTACTTCGAAAACTTCAACTTTTGAATTGACAGATTATTACCTTTGTGATAGATTGTTGAAATAAAAGTAATAGAAAATAAATCAAAAGGAGAACTATCATGTGTGGTATCGTTGGTTATATAGGAAATGAACAGGCCGCTCCGATCCTTTTAAACGGACTTTCCAAATTAGAGTACCGTGGATATGATTCCGCCGGCATCGCCGTCCGCGATCAGGAGTCACCGGCCCAGATGATGAAAAGCAAAGGTCGCCTTAAACTGTTGCAGCAGAAAACAGATTATGGAAACTCCATTGTCGGACAGTGTGGTATCGGTCATACCCGATGGGCTACACATGGAGAACCTTCCGAGCTGAATGCGCACCCGCATTGCAGTGATGATCACGCAGTCATCGCCGTGCACAATGGAATCATTGATAATTATGTAGAATTAAAAGAAAAACTGATGAAAAAAGGCTATACTTTCTATTCTGATACAGATACGGAAGTTGCCGTAAAACTCATTGATTATTACTATAAGAAAAATGAGCAGGATCCACTGCATGCCCTGACAGAAGCCATGACACATTTTCGCGGTTCCTACGCGCTGGCTGTCATGTATCAGGAGTATCCGGACGAGATCTATGTGGCCCGCAAAGACAGCCCGATGATCATCGGCATCACGGACAAAGCCTGCTACATTGCTTCCGATGTTCCGGCCATCCTGAATCATACACGTTCTGTCTTTTATATTGATAATATGGAAATCGGCCGTCTTCGTAAAGGCGAAGCAGTCTTCTACAATATGGATGAAGAAATCGTGGAAAAAGAGCCGGTTACCATCACCTGGGATGCCGAAGCCGCAGAAAAAGCCGGTTTTGAGCATTTTATGATGAAAGAAATTTACGAACAGCCAAAAGCTGTTTCCGATACCCTGTATCATTATTATAAAGAAAATGACATTGATCTGACAGAAACCGGCCTGACCGCAGATGTCATGAATTCTTTCCGTCAGATCATTATCGTAGCCTGCGGTTCCGCTTACCACGTAGGAATCACGGCACAGTATGTCATGGAATCCCTGGCGCACATTCCGGTTCGTGTGGAAATCGCTTCCGAATTCCGTTATCGTGATTCGATCCTGACACCGGAAGATCTGGTGGTTGTCATCAGCCAGTCCGGAGAGACCGCAGACAGCCTGGCCGCTCTGCGCGAAGCAAAGGAGCGTGGTTCCAGGACACTGGCCATTGTCAATGTCGTTGGTTCTTCTATCGCCAGAGAAGCTGATTATGTCATGTACACCATGGCAGGCCCGGAAATTGCCGTTGCCACCACAAAAGCTTACAGCACACAGCTGATCGCAATTTATCTGCTGGCATTAAAATTTGCATACAGCCGTCAGCTCATTGATGACACCAAATTGCAGCATTATCTTCAGGATCTGGCGAAACTTCCGGAGCAGATTGAAAAAATTCTGGAAGACAAAGAGCGGATCCAGTGGTTTGCCGCAAAATTTGCCAACGTCAAAGACGCTTTCTTCATCGGCCGTGGCATTGATTATTCCACCGGTCTGGAAGGCAGCCTGAAAATGAAAGAGATCAGCTATGTTCATTCTGAAGCATACGCTGCCGGCGAGTTAAAACACGGCACCATCAGCCTGATTGAGGACGGTACACTGGTGATTGGTCTTCTGACGCAGCCGACCCTGCAGGAAAAAACACTTTCCAATCTTGTGGAAGTAAAAAGCCGTGGTGCTTACCTGATGGGACTGACCACCTTTGGCAATTATACTATTGAAGATTCCGTAGACTTTACCGTCTACATTCCGAAAACGGATGCATTGTTCACAAACAGTCTGGCCATCATCCCGTTACAGTTACTCGGTTACTATATGAGTGTCGCAAGAGGTCTTGATGTAGACAAACCACGAAACCTGGCGAAATCAGTAACCGTTGAATAAAGCCTCTTTACTTTTTGTAAAGTTTAAATCTTCTTTTTTAGGGGAGCGAAAGCTTTCCACCCAAAAAGAGCGGCCGCGTAATGC
>CAVAFS010000380.1:0-8287 GCA_963587975.1 Bulleidia sp.
GACCCTTTCCATTGCGGTACTGGTTCTGTTACTTGGTAGATTTTTGAAGAAAAAAATTAATTTTCTGGAAAAATTCTGTATTCCGGCGCCGGTTGTAGGTGGTCTGCTTTTTGCAATTCTGACCTGTGTGCTGTATGCGACCGGAGTGGCAGAAGTTTCCTTTGATGATACGCTGCGTGAAGTCTGCATGGTATTTTTCTTTACTTCTGTAGGATTTCAGGCAAACCTTAAAGTTTTAAAAAGCGGTGGTAAATCGCTGATCGTATTCTTAGGACTGGTTGTAGGACTGATCCTGTGTCAGAACTTCCTGGCAGTGGGAATGTCAAAAGTCCTGAACCTGGATCCGCTGATTGGTCTGTGTACCGGTTCTATCCCGATGGTCGGAGGTCATGGTACTGCGGGCGCCTTTGGACCGGTTCTGGAAGACTTTAATGTCTCCGGTGCAACGACATTGTGTACAGCGGCAGCAACTTTCGGTCTGATTACAGGAAGTCTGATCGGTGGTCCGATTGGTAAATCATTGGTAGAGAAAAAGAATCTGATCACCACAGCGGTAACAGAGGATGACAGCCTTCTGGTAGAGGATGAGAAAAAGCATACCCGTCATACTTCCATGTATGCGGCAGCTGTATTTCAGCTGATACTTGCCATTGGTCTGGGAACAATCTTCTCATGGCTGCTGACAAAAACAGGTATGACATTCCCGATTTACATCGGAGCCATGATCGCTGCAGCATTATTCAGAAATATCGGAGAATATTCCGGTAAGTTTACGATTTACATGGGTGAGATCAACGATATCGGTGGTATCTGTCTGTCCCTGTTCCTTGGTATTGCCATGATCACACTGAAACTGTGGCAGCTGGCAGCACTGGCCTTGCCGCTGGTAATCCTGTTGTCCGTACAGGTTCTTCTGATGTTTATCTTTGCAAGAGTTATTGTATTTAACGTTATGGGACGTGATTATGATGCGGCAGTACTTGCAGCAGGAACCTGTGGATTTGGTATGGGTGCCACACCGAATGCCATGGCAAATATGCAGGCCATCTGCGATCGTTACGCTCCATCCGTAAAAGCTTACCTGATCATTCCGTTGATCGGAAGTCTTTTTGCAGACTTTTTGAACAGTCTTATCATTACATTCTTTATAAACTTACTGTAACGCTGAATAGTTATAGGACAACACATAATTAGGGAGATGCGCTATGTTTTGGAAAAAGAAAAAACAACAGAACGATAAGAAAACAACACATGAAGCCTATGATGTAAAATACGAAAACCTTGCGGTTCCGGAGGTTCATACCGAGCCGGAAGTGGAGGAAGAAGAGAATGAGGAAACACAGGATTCTATTACGTATGAATCTGTGGCGATTCCGGAAATCCATATCCGGAAAAAGAAAAAGTAAATAACTGAGATGGAAAATGTTTATGAGATGATGTCAAATAAAAACAGTAAAAAATATTGCAATTAAAAAAATCCAGTGCTATAATGTCGTCAGTCAACAGGAAAAGTTTGAACAGAAACGTCAGACAATTGCTGGCGATATGTTTTGCAAAGCCTGATCTGCAAAACACGATAAGAGAATAAGAAAAGGGGAGCTTGCCGATAGCAGGCTGAGAGCAGACTAGGTGGTCTGGACCCGTAACCTGATTTGGATAATGCCAACGTAGGGATATAGCGGATGCAGTATTTTTTGTATTGTTTATTAAGCGGATATACCGATTTTGGTGTATCCGCTTTGTTATTGTAAAAAGATGTGCTTTTGAAAATAGTGATTGTGAATCGTATTGCAGCACACCTTCTTGAGTTTGATTATTAAGGAGAAAAGAAAAATGTTAGGAACATGTCTGGAAAATGTAAGAACACAGGTACCTTTGGTACACAACATCACAAATTATGTCACCGTTAATGATGTGGCAAACGTTTTATTAGCCTGCGGTGGAAGCCCGATCATGGCAGATGAGGCAGAGGAAGTGGAAGATATCACAACCATTTGCGGTGGTTTGAATATCAATATCGGTACCTTAAATAAACGCACGATCGCAGGAATGCTGCTTGCAGGAAAACGTGCAAATGAGTTGGGACATCCGGTTTTATTAGATCCGGTTGGCGCAGGCGCATCTGCACTTCGTACAAATACAGCCATTGAACTGATGGATACGTTACACCCGACAGTAGTCCGGGGAAATATTTCCGAAATTAAGACACTGGCGTCCGGAAGCGGTACTACAAAAGGTGTGGATGCGGACGTGGCAGATGCCGTGACAGAGGATACTTTGGATCAGGCCATTGCATTTGTGAAAGATTTTGCAAAGCAGAGTGGTTCCATCGTGGCCATTACCGGTGCGATCGATCTGGTGAGTGATGGCGAGAAATGTTATGTTATCCGCAACGGCAGACCGGAAATGGGAAAAATCACCGGAACCGGCTGCCAGTTATCCGGCGTGATGACCGCGTACATTACTGCAAATCCGGATAACAAACTGGAGGCAGCAGCTGCGGCAGTCTGCGTGATGGGACTTGCCGGTGAGATCGGCTGGGGCAACATGCAGGAAGGCGATGGCAATTCCACCTACCGCAACCGCATTATTGATGCCATCTACAACATGAGCGCAAAAATGTTAGATCAGGGGGCAAAATATGAAATTCGATAGAAATACATTGACAAAGAACCAGCTGCTTTTATATGCGGTGACAGACCGTCACTGGTTAAATGGCAAAACCTTACATTCCGTGGTAAAGGAAAGCCTGGACGGCGGTGTGACCTTTGTACAGTTGAGAGAAAAACAGCTGGATGAAGCGCATTTTATGGAAGAAGCAAAAGATCTGCAGGCGCTTTGCCGTGAATATAACGTACCGTTTATCATCAATGACAATGTAGATATCGCACTGGCGATGGATGCAGACGGTGTCCATGTGGGACAGAGCGATATGGAGGCCGGCGATGTTCGGGCAAAATTAGGACCGGACAAGATCATTGGCGTGTCAGCACAGACGGTAGAACAGGCAATTTTGGCAGAAAAACATGGCGCAGATTATCTGGGCGTGGGCGCGGTATTCCCGACCGGTTCCAAGGATGATGCGACAGAAGTACCGCATGAGACTTTGAAAGCAATCTGCGAAGCAGTTTCTATTCCGGTTATTGCCATCGGTGGAATTACACAGGAAAATGTGTCTACACTGGCAGGAAGTGGCATTTGTGGTATCGCAGTGATCAGTGCGATTTATGCACAGCCGGATATTAAAAAGGCAGCAGAAGATTTGAAGGCAGCGACAGCAGAGATGGTGAAAGCATGAGTCAGAAAAGTGTGATGCAGGAAAATTTGGCTCAGAAAGATACAGCGCAGACAGATGTACTTCAAGAGAATATGATCCAGACAGATGAAGCTCAAAAAACGGGTATTCATGGAGCGATTTTTGATCTGGACGGAGTGTTGCTGGATTCTATGGCAGTCTGGAATGACCTTGGAGTGCGGTATCTGAAAAAACGTGGCATTGAGCCGGAAATTGGTTTAAGTCAGATCCTGTTCTCCATGAGCATGGAACAGGGCGCGGACTACCTAAAAGAACAATATCATCTGACAGATACAGCGCAGGAAATTTTAAAAGGCATCGAGCAGATGATCCAGAACTTCTATTTTTACGAAGTGCAGCCAAAAGAAGGCGCAAAGGAGCTGTTGCAGTTTTTGCAGGAACAAAATGTGAAAATGATCGCAGCAACTTCCAGTCCGCGGGAGCATGTGACGAAAGCGCTGCAGCGAACGGGATTACTTGATTATCTGCAACAGATTTATACCACCGGAGAAGTAGGCGTCAGCAAGCATGAACCGCTGATCTATCAGCTGGCAGCAGAAAGTCTCGGTACAAAACCGGAAGAAACACTGGTTTTTGAAGATTCTCTGTATGCGCTGAAAACTGCAAAAAAGGCAGGATTTCGGGCAATTGGCGTATACGATGCTGACGGTGAGACTGATCAGGACGGCGTGCGCCAGACGGGAGAGATATATCTGAAGTCACTATCTGAGTTTCGGCAATGCTGGATGAAAACAGATAATGGAATAATTTAAACAGATAATGTAAGCGGATGTTAAATATCTACTTGCGATATAAATGAAAGCAGTTCACTTGTTTTTATATAACTGGAGAACCATTGCGACAGGTTGGGGGCACCACCTCCTGCCGCATTAGAAAACGTATGCTGAAAAAGATACAGATGAGAGGAGATTATAAGTATGAGAACAGCAGTAACGATCGCCGGAAGTGATTCCAGCGGAGGCGCCGGTATCCAGGCGGATATCAAGACAATGATGGCAAATGGCGTATATGCTATGAGTGCGATCACGGCCCTGACCGCCCAGAACACGACCGGTGTCACAGGAATCTTAAACGCAACGCCGGAGTTTTTGGGACAGGAGCTGGACTGTATTTTTACGGATATTTTTCCAGATGCAGTCAAAATCGGCATGGTTTCCGAAAAAGAACTGATCTGTGTGATCGCAGAAAAACTGAAGCAGTATGAAGCAAAAAATATTGTGGTTGATCCGGTGATGGTGGCCACCAGCGGCGCACGTCTTATCAGCGAGGATGCTATTGATACCTTGAAACAGAAATTATTTCCACTGGCCACGGTGTTGACACCAAATATTCCGGAGGCAGAGGTGCTGACCGGCATGGAGATCAAAAGTGCCGAGGATATGATTAAAGCAGCAGAGCAGATTTCAAAGGAATACGACTGTGCGGTACTTTGTAAAGGTGGTCATCAGTTAAACGATGCCAATGATCTGCTTTTTGCAGAGGGTACTTACCATTGGTTTGAAGGAAAACGAATTGACAATCCGAATACCCACGGAACGGGATGTACGCTTTCTTCTGCAATCGCTTCCAATCTTGCAAAAGGTTATGATCTGCAAAATGCAGTGGAGCGTGCAAAAGAGTACATTTCCGGTGCGCTGGCAGCCATGCTTGATCTGGGTGCTGGCAGTGGTCCGATGGATCATGGGTTTGCCATTGAAAATGAATTTACGAAAGAACAGGGGGAGTAAATGATGGAAAAGAAAACTTCCCTTTTAGAAAACGGACTGATCTGGTTTGGCGCGGGCGTGTCCATTGCTGAAATCCTGACAGGAACCTACTTTTCTTCCCTGGGATTTCAGAAAGGTCTGGCAGCGATTCTGATCGGACATGTCATCGGCTGCGTCATGTTGTTTCTGGCAGGCGTGATTGGTGGAAAAAGCCGCCTCAGCGCCATGGAGACGGTAAAGAGCAGCTTCGGAAATAAAGGCGGTCAGTTTTTTGCCATTTTAAATGTTTTACAGCTGGTAGGCTGGACCGCTATCATGATCTACGACGGTGCATTGGCGGTAGACGGTATGGTTTCCACCGGCAGATGGCTCTGGTGTCTGATTATTGGCGCACTGATCGTTGTGTGGATTTTGATCGGCATCACGAACCTTGGAAAAATCAATACGGCAGCGATGATATTGCTGTTTATTCTGACATTGGTTTTGTGCAAAGTCATTTTCTTTGACGGAAATGTCATTCAGAGCACTGCAGACGACAGCCTTTCCTTTGGCGCAGCAGTGGAGCTTGCAGTGGCAATGCCGCTTTCCTGGCTGCCGCTGATCAGTGATTATACGAGGGAGGCAGAAAAACCGGTGAAAGCAACGGCGGTCAGTGCCATTGTATACGGTATTGTAAGCTGCTGGATGTATGTCATTGGAATGGGTGCAGCACTGTTTACCGGAGAATCTGACATTGCACAGATTTTGCTGAAAGCGGGACTCAGTATTGCCGGCCTGTTGATCATTGTATTTTCCACCGTGACCACCACGTTCCTGGATGCTTATTCTGCCGGCATTTCCGGCGAATCCATTTTCAACAAAATTAAAGGAAAATACGCCGCTATTGTGGTGACGGTCATTGGAACTGTGGGAGCAATTTTGTTCCCAATGGACGATATTACAGATTTTCTGTATTTAATCGGATCGGTATTTGCACCGATGATCGCAATTCAGATCGCAGATTTCTTCCTGTTACACAGGGACAGACGTAACAACGCTTTTGACTGGCGTAATCTCATCATCTGGGTGATCGGTTTTATACTGTACCGACTGCTCATGCGGGTGGATTTGCCGGTTGGAAATACATTGCCGGACATGGTGATCACCATTGTGATCTGCGTGATCGTCGGCAAACTTGTGGGTGAGAAATCCACAGAAAAATAAACAATACATGAGAGTTGAAAAGGAGGTTGAGCGTAAATGAAACAGAGTGACACAGTGAAAAAACTTGCGATGGCAGGGGTATTGACAGCGGTGGCTGTTGTAGGTAGCCTGCTCAGTTTCCCGATTTTCGGAAGCAAATGTGCGCCGGTTCAGCATATGGTAAATATTCTGGCAGCGGTTGTACTTGGCCCGGGATGGGGCGTCGGCATTGCGTTTTGTGCAAGCCTGATCCGTAATCTTCTGGGACTGGGAAGCCTGATGGCATTTCCGGGAAGTATGATCGGTGCATTATGCTGCGGTCTGGCTTACATGGCATTTAGAAAACTGTGGCTGACCTGTATCGCAGAGGCATCCGGAACGGGAATCCTTGGCGGGCTTGCAGCTTATCCGGTTGCAAAACTGTTTATGGGACTGAATCCGGGCGGTTTGTTTGTATACATTGTGCCATTTCTTGTTTCCACAGTTGCAGGAAGTATATTAGCATATTTTCTGGTAACAGCGCTGCAAAAAGGCGGTGTGATCAGTATGTACAGACATCCGGCGAAAAAAGAAATAAAAGTAAGCCAATAAGAAAATATGCTGTAAAGAATGTAAAAACAATGCGGTAATGCATGGCGGCAGATTGGGGGCACCACCTTCTGTCGCATAAGAAAAATGTTGTGAGAAAGAAGGAGAATATTATTATGAGAAATTACACAACACAGATGGACGCAGCAAGAAAAGGAATCGTGACACCGGAAATCGAGGCAGTTGCGAAGAAAGAACATATGACGTCCGAGGCGCTGATGAAGCTGGTAGCAGAGGGCAAAGTAGTCATCTGCGCAAACAGGAATCATACCTGCTTGAATCCGGAGGGAGTCGGCAGCATGCTGCGTACCAAGATCAACGTAAATCTGGGGGTATCCAGAGACTGTAAAGATTACGATATTGAGATGCAGAAAGTAATGAGCGCAGTAAATCTGGGCGCTGAGGCGATCATGGATCTGTCCAGCCACGGAAATACCCAGCCATTCAGAAGAAAGCTGACAAGCGAATGTCCGGCCATGATCGGTACGGTTCCGGTTTATGACAGCGTCATCCACTATCAGAGAGATCTGGCAACATTGACTGCCAAAGATTTCATTGATGTCATTCGGATGCATGCCGAAGACGGAGTGGATTTTGTGACACTCCACTGTGGAATTACAAGAAAGACCATTGAACAGATCAAAAAACATAAACGTAAAATGAACATCGTAAGCCGTGGCGGAAGTCTGGTATTTGCATGGATGTGTATGACAGGAGAGGAAAATCCGTTTTACGAGTACTATGATGAAATCCTTGATATCTGCGAGGAATATGATGTGACCGTTTCACTGGGCGATGCCTGCAGACCAGGCTGCCTGGCAGATGCCACAGACGTATGCCAGATTGAAGAGCTGGTAAGACTTGGCGAGCTGACCAAGAGAGCCTGGGCGCACAACGTACAGGTTATGGTAGAAGGTCCGGGACATGTGCCGCTGGATCAGGTAGCTGCAAATATGAAAGTACAGCAGAGCATCTGTATGGGCGCACCGTTCTATGTATTGGGACCGATCGTAACCGATATTGCACCGGGTTATGACCATATCACAAGCGCCATCGGCGGTGCTGTGGCAGCCATGAACGGCGCAGCTTTCCTGTGCTACGTGACACCGGCAGAGCATCTGGCACTGCCAAACGTCGATGATGTAAAACAGGGAATCATTGCATCCAAGATTGCAGCCCATGCGGCAGATATCGCAAAAGGGATTCCGGGAGCCAGAGACATCGACGATAAGATGGCAGATGCGCGTCGGAAACTTGACTGGGAAGCCCAGTATGCGTGTGCATTGGATCCGGATACCGCCAGAGCGATCCGTGACAGTAGAAGTCCGGAGGAAGATCACGGCGATACCTGCAGTATGTGCGGTAAATTCTGTGCAGTGCGCAGTATGAATAAGGCACTTGCCGGGGAGTATATTGATATACTTTGATGAAAGAAATATTATGATGTTGGGGTCAAAAGCATTGGTATTCAAAAATTGTGCCAATTGTTTGCAAA
>CAVAFS010000381.1:0-2128 GCA_963587975.1 Bulleidia sp.
CATTAGAGGAAGTAAGTGAAGACCTGATTGTTGTGGAAAATAATGGCATTGGCTATAACATCCGCATTTCCGCCCGTATGCTGGATGCACTTCCGGCCAGAGGCGAACAGATCAAGATATATACTTATTTATATGTAAAAGAAGATGCGTTTTCCCTGTTCGGATTTCCGAGCAGAGATGAGCTGGAAATGTTTAAACTGCTGATCAATGTCAGTGGAATCGGTCCAAAAGGTGGTTTGGCAGTATTATCTGTGCTATCGGCCAATGACCTGCGGTTTGCGATCGTGGCGGAGGATGCCAAGACAATTTCCAAAGCTCCGGGCATCGGAAGCAAGACGGCGAAGCGTCTTATTATTGAGCTGAAAGATAAAATCGATCTGGAAGCTGCCATTGAAACCGGATTTGAGGAAATGGAAGCACCGGCAGCAGGTGGAAATGGCAATAACCGGATTCGCAAAGAAGCATCTGAAGCACTGGTGGCACTTGGCTACAGCGCAACCGAGGCATCCAAAGTGCTTTCCGGGATTGAGATTACAGAAGATGATGACGTGGAAAGCGTGCTGAAAGCAGCACTGAAAAATATGGCATTATTTTAAGGTAGTAAGTTTTAGTGATATTGATGCAATATAGGAAAGTTATGCAGAATAAAATGTAGTGTATTGAAGCGAGGAAATTCATGGAAAAACGAGTCATTTCGACACAGATTCAGGAAGAGGATATGCAGACAGAATTCAGTCTGCGACCTCTGTCACTGGAAGAATATGTCGGACAGGAAAAAATAAAAGGCACCCTGCGTGTCTATATCGAGGCGGCGCGGCAGAGACAGGAACCGTTAGATCACGTGCTGTTTTACGGACCGCCGGGACTTGGAAAGACCACACTTTCCGGTATCATCGCAAATGAAATGGGCGTACATATGAAAATTACTTCCGGTCCGGCCATTGCAAAACCGGGAGAAATGGCATCGATTCTGAGCAATTTACAGGAAAATGACATTTTATTTGTGGATGAGATCCATCGTCTGAACCGTCAGGTGGAAGAGGTATTGTATCCGGCCATGGAAGATTATGCCATTGATATCATGATCGGCAAGGGGGCATCCGCCCGTTCCATTCGACTGGATCTGCCGAAGTTTACATTGGTTGGCGCGACCACCCGTGCAGGATTATTGTCCGCACCGCTGAGAGATCGTTTTGGTGTGATCCAGCATCTGGAATTTTACACCCCGGAGGAATTGCAAACGATCATTGTGCAGTCTGCAAAGAAACTTGGTGTGGAGATCGAGCCGGAAGGTGCTACAGAGCTGGCAAAACGTTCCAGAGGAACGCCACGACTGGCAAACCGCCTGTTAAAGCGTGTCCGGGACTTTGCCCAGGTAAAATACGATGGCGTGATCACAAAGGAAGTGGCGTCCTTTGCACTGGATCTTTTGGAAGTAGACCGTTGTGGTCTGGATAAAAATGACCGGTTGATCCTGCTGACGATCATTCAGAAATTTGGCGGCGGACCGGTGGGACTTGAGACGCTGGCGGCGGCGGTAGGCGAGGATTCCGGAACCATTGAGGATGTGTACGAGCCGTATCTGGTAAAAAACGGATTTTTGAACCGTACACCAAAGGGACGTGTGGCGACAGCACTGGCAATTGAACATTTTAAAGAAAACAATTAAGCATACTATAAGCGGAGCAGGTATCTCTGCTTAAGACTGATTTTGTGATCACAGACAGAAGCTGTGAAAAGGGGAAGCAAAATGACAAAGAAATCAATGGTACAGGTTGTGGTCGGCGGAAAAATCCTGACAATGGGCGGTTACGACGATGAGACCCATATTCAGAAAATCGCATCCTGCGTTAATCGTGTGATGCAGCAGATGGAGGACGCGGACGAATACCGCTGTCTGCCGTCGGATTTGAAACCTGTATTTATTCATATTAATATCGCAGATGAACTTGTGACAGCTCAGGAGCAGATTGAGCAGCTGGAACAGGATCTGCGACAGAAAGAAAACGAACTGGCAGAACTGAAACAGGAACTGGCAGAGACAGAAGTAAGACTTGAAAAACTGGAAGGACATAAAAAACGATGAAGCATGAACTGTTAGCACCGGCAGGTTCACTGGAAATCTGTA
>CAVAFS010000381.1:2138-5756 GCA_963587975.1 Bulleidia sp.
CTGTAAGGCGGTTATGAATGCCGGCGCGGATGCGGTATATCTGGGCGGCGATAAATTCGGTGCCCGTGCCTTTGCAAAGAATTTTTCTCAGGATGATCTGAAAGAAGCGCTGGATTTTGCGCATATGCGGGGAAAAAAGATTTTTCTTACCGTCAATACGTTGTTAAAAAATAAAGAAATCGGAACAGAACTGTTTTCCTATCTGCAGCCGCTGTATGAATATGGTCTGGATGCAGTGATCGTACAGGACTATGGTGTCTTTCAGTTTATCCGCAGAAATTTCCCGGAACTTCCGCTGCATGTAAGTACCCAGATGTCGGTATCCAATGTGGCCGGAGCGAAATTCCTGATGGAGCACGGTGCAGAGCGAATTGTGACCGCCCGTGAGTTGTCCAGTGCGGAGATTCGCCGGATCTATGATGAGACAGGTGTGGAGATTGAAAGTTTTATCCATGGTGCGCTTTGCTACTGTTATTCCGGTCAGTGTCTGATGAGCAGTATGCTTGGCGGACGGAGCGGAAACCGTGGACGCTGTGCGCAGCCATGCCGGCTGGCCTATCAGGTGATGGATGCCCGGGGGAATCTGTTACATAAAAAAGAAAAATATCCGTTGAGTCCGAAAGATCTGTGTACCATCGAGTTACTTCCTGAATTATGTGAAAGTGGCATTTATTCTTTCAAAATTGAGGGAAGAATGAAAAAACTGGAGTACGCAGCCGGAGTTACATCTATTTACCGTAAATATCTGGATTTATACGAGGAATCACCGGAATCTTATAAAGTGGAAGAAGCAGATATGGAACGTCTGCTTTTGCTTGGAAACAGAAATGGCTTTACGAAAGGGTATTATGAAATGCGCAATGGCCGTTCCATGATGACCCTGACCGATTCTTCCCACAGCAGCAACGATGCAAAAATGGCTTATCAACCGGTGGAAGAGCGGAAGCTTCCTGTGCGGATGCGTGCTGTATTTCATGCAGAACAGCCAATGGAATTATCTGTAAAACTTCTTGGAAATAATTGTGACGCAAAGACATCGGAAGTTACAGTAACCGGAGCCTGTCCGGGACTGGCGCAAAACCGTCCGTTATCCAGCGAGGAACTGGAGAAGAGACTGCGCAAAACCGGAGATACACCGTTTGAAGCAGCAGAGCTGGATATCCATCTGGACGATGGTTTGTTTGTACCGGTGGGACAGTTAAACGAACTGCGCAGAAGTGCACTAGAGCGGTTACAGAATCAGATGCTGGAGCAGGGACGAAGAACAGCACCTGAAAAGCAGCTGGAAAATCCGTATCAATTGAAAAATGCGGCATCAGGCACAGATAATGGGAATCCACTGTTAAACGTATGGATTTCATCTACAAAACATTTGCCGATGCTGCTGCAGAATCCGAGTGTCGGAATGATTACATTAGAAGATTGTGGAGCAGAACGCAGCCTTGTGGAGCAGATCCATCAGGCAGGAAAGCAGGCAGGCTTTGCTTTCCCTTATGTTTTACGTGAGAATTCGGAACAATTGTTAAAACAGGTCGCCGCAGATCTGCAGCTTTTTGATAAAATCTGGGTGCGCAGTTATGACGGTATTGGATTTGCAAAAGAAACCCTTGGCATTCCGGCAGAAAAACTGGCGCTGGATGCAGGATTGTATGTATTTTCCAATGAGGTCGCCGCAGATTTCCTGACAGACGGATTTGCGGGTTACACGGCATCTCAGGAGCTCAACAGCAAGGAACTGGCGCATATGAAAAATGAACGGGCAGAACTGATGCTTTATGGTTATGCACCGCTGATGATCTCTGCGCAGTGTGTATACAAGAATTATGCATCCTGTATCAAAGAGAAACATGGCGCGGGAGCACAAAATGAGCATCTGTACTTAAACGACCGTTATCAGAAGCAGTTTGAAGTGGTACGCAACTGCAGACACTGCTATAACGTGATCTACAACAGTCAGCCAACCAGCCTGCTCCATCAGGCGAAAACCATCCGTAACCTGGAGTTTGCTTCCTACCGGATCGTATTCCGAAATGAGAGTGAGCGGCAGATGCAGGAAATCCTGAATCAGTATGCGGATGCCTTTGTTGGTGGCAAAGAGGTTCCGGCACCGAAAGAGGGAACTTTTACCAACGGACATTTTCGAAGAGGCGTTGACTGACGCACAAGTAAGGAGAAATTATGATACATTTGATCACAGAATTGTCCAAATATGTGATGATCATTCTTTTTGCCATTTATACCTGGTACAGCTATGTGGTACTGGTTGTAAAAAACGAAGAGCGGCAGAAACGAATGTATAAAGCACAGACGACCTGTATGATGCTGATCCATCTGGATGCATTTATGGTTTTATTTGCTGTGACAAAAGAATTGAAAATATTGATCTTTTACGGCGCACAGGTGTTGTTTGTCCTGTTTTTATTCCTGATTTATCGGATTATATACAAACGGGCGGCCCGGCTGGTCGTAAATCACATGTGTATGCTGATGCTGATCGGATTTATCATTCTGACCAGATTAAATTTTGAAAGTGCGATCCGACAGTTTGAAATCGCGGTTGCAGCGGCAGTAATCTCGGCATTTATACCGATTTTGGTCAGAAAACTGAAATTTTTGCGGAAATTTACCTGGTTTTATTGTGCCATCGGTGTGGTTGCCCTTGGAATCGTTTTGGTACTTGGAAAAATGAGCGGTGGTGCGCATCTGTCCTTTACTGTGGCAGGAATCACGCTGCAGCCTTCCGAGTTTGTAAAAATTATATTTGTATTTTTTGTGGCCTGCATGCTGTACGAAGCGACGGATTTTCGACAGGTGTGCATTACTACCATTGCGGCGGCAATACATGTGGGAATCCTTGTATTGTCCACAGACCTTGGCGCTGCACTGATCTTCTTTTTGACCTATGTGGTAATGCTGTATGTGGCTACCCGGAAACCGCTGTACTTTTTTGGCGGACTTGGTGTTGGCTGCCTGGCGGCACTCGCAGGATCCAAATTGTTTTCCCATGTGCGGGTGCGAATCGAGGCATGGAAAGATCCATTTGCATCTATTCACGGTGGTGGCTGGCAGGTGGCTCAGGCATTATTTGCCATTGGAACAGGCGGCTGGTTTGGAATGGGACTTTATCAGGGAATGCCGGATAAGATTCCGCTGGGCGCATCCGATTTCGTGTTTGCATCCATTTCAGAGGAGATGGGCGGAGCCTTTGCGGTGTGCATTGTATTAGTATGTTTCAGCTGCTTTTTGATGTTTCTGAATATTGCGATGCAGATCAAAGATCAGTTTTATAAGCTGATCGCATTGGGACTTGGCTGTGTGTATGGCGTACAGGTATTTTTGAATGTCGGCGGAGTCATCAAATTTATTCCGTCAACGGGACTGACCCTTCCGCTGATCAGTTACGGTGGAAGTTCCATATTATGTACGATGGTCATGTTTGCCATTATTCAGGGACTGTATATTATGAGGCAGGATGAAGAAGGAGAATTCGATGAGCAGAAAAATCGAGGACGAAAACAGAAAAAGAACAACGGCCCGAAGCAAAGCATCGACCGGAAGAAACAGCAAAAGCCGAAGAACAAATCAGGTCAGACAGGGTATCGAGGTCATGAATCTGCA
>CAVAFS010000382.1:0-3816 GCA_963587975.1 Bulleidia sp.
GTGTGTTTACCAGTGCTTACCAGAGTTATTGAGAAAAAATATAAGATAATGTATAAAAGTTATCAATAAAGCCAGTTATTGATAAAATAGAGAAAAATGATTTGATTTGAAAAAAAAGTGATGCTATGATAACGTGCGTTAGAAAATGCTAATGTACGTTATCATAGCATTTTTTATTTGACAGGAAATTATGAGAATGTGATAAATTTTCTGTCAGGGTGATTTTTACCGGAAAAATCTGGTAAAGCACAAGTGTTTCTAACAATCATATGAAAGCAGTGTTATAAAAATATCAGGAGAGAGACTATGAAGAAAGATAAGCAGACGGAAGTGGATCAGGAAAACATGGATCCGAAAAATCAGAAAAAGAAGATCAAATTAAGTAGTATGGCGCCGGCGTTATCCGCATTGCTGGTAGTAGCCTGCGTTGGAGCTTCTGTGGCCACTTACACGCCGAAGGTTTATGCGGTACAGAAACCGTCACCAAAGACCGAGGACACAGAGACTGCAGCAGAAGAGACAGCAGAGGAAACCACACTGGAAGGTCAGGTATTTGATCTGCCGGATGGTGTGTACGAAGGAACAGGAACCGGTTTTGCCGGAAAGATTACGGTTTCCGTAGAGATCAAAGATAAAAAAATCGTGGCGATCACAGTTTTGAATGTAGAAGCAGATGACGCAGCCTTTTTCAATCGTGCAAAGGGCGTTATTGACCGAATCATTCAGTCTCAGAATCTGGATGTAGATGTAGTGTCCGGTGCGACCTACAGCTCCAGAGGTATCATCAGTGCGGTAAAAAATGCGCTGACGGGAGAGAAAGACAGTGGAAAAACAGCAGAAAATCCGGGCCTGGGGCAGGGTTCTACTTCCGTGGCTGAAGTTGCGGATGCAGCAGCCTATAAAGATGGAACATATTACGGAAGTGCTACCGGTTTTGCAGGTCCGATCAAAGTAAAAGTTGTGATCAGCGGCGGTAAGATCGCATCTGTTGAGATCGTATCCACTTCTGACGGTAGCAGTTATATCGGAAAAGCATCTGCCATTACAGGTAAGATCGTGTCTTCCCAGAGTACAAATGTGGATACCGTTTCCGGAGCAACTTACAGTTCTGTTGGTATCATCAATGCAGTTCGAAACGCACTGGCACAGGCAGTCGTAGATGGAAGCAGTGTACCTGCATCCACCGACACGGTATCCGGAGATGATCAGCAGGATCAGTCTGCGCCGACACCGTCTGTGACAGGAAACTTCCCGTATCCGGATGGAACGTATTATGGAACAGCAGAAGGCTATCTCGGAGATGTCAAAGTAGCCATTGTGTTGAAAAATAAGACCATTCAGTCTGTAGAAATTCTGGAAAATGAAGATGATGCGGCATTTTTTAACCGGGCTCGTGCGGTAGCGGGTACGATTGTGAAAAACCAGACAACAGGTGTGGATGTGGTATCCGGAGCGACTTACAGTTCCAACGGTATCATCAATGCCGTTAAAGCAGCTCTGGAGTCTGCGAAGGCAGCAGCAAATCCGTCCAACGGAAATAACTCCAATGCAAACAACGGATCTGACAACAGCAATAATGGAAATCAGAATAATAACGGTAATAATTCCAATAATGGAAATACCGATAACGGTGGAGATAATAACGGAAATAATTCCGGAAATACAGACACACCGGATCAGAGCGGCCCGGTTTATTATGCAGATGGTACATACACGGTAACTGTAAAATGCGAGCCGGATGAAGATGAGGACTTTGACGCTTATAATCTGACTGCTACGATCACTATTAAAAATGATAAGATCACAGCTGTTACAAATGTAACCGGTGATGGAGATTCCGGTAACAATTCCTACATCAAAAAGGCTGTGAACGGAACATCCAGCGTTGCCGGTATGGCGAGCCGTATTGTCGGAATGGCTGTTGTGGATATGACACAGGAGAACGCAGGAAGTCAGGTGGAAGGCAATATAGCTGCACTGGATACTGTTTCCCGTGCAACCTGCTCATCAAATTCCATTAAAGCAGCATGCAAAGAGGCACTGGCACAGGCCAGAGAGAAATTCCTTGAGGAAAACAAGGCAAAAGAAGGTCTGAATGACATTAAAATGACGGAAGGAACCGATGAGACAGACAATACTCAGACAGGAACAGAAGAAACACAGGAACCGGATCAGACGGCAGAGGCAGAACTGTCTGTAAATGCAAAATAAGAAAAAGGATAGAAACAGCGAAGAATGAAGAAATTTATCATACGAATCATTAATGTATGTGTTATTGTGGCTGCCCTGTTTGGCTATAACAAGGTAACCCTGGCACATGAGCAGGCGGATGCTGAGGCGAAAGCCGAGGCAGACCGTCAGAATGCGGAAATTGCGGCACAGTCTGGGGAAAGCGGCGGTTCCTACAAAGACGGAACCTATCAGGGAACAGCTACCGGTTTTGGCGGCGATATTACCGTGGAAGTGACCATTGCGGATGGCAAAATTACAGATGTGGAGATTCTGTCTGCAGAAAAAGAAGACAGTGCTTATCTGACTATGGCAAAAGATATTATTCCGGAGATTCTGGATGCACAGAGTGCGGATGTGGATACCATCAGTGGTGCTACCTTCAGTTCTACCGGTATTAAAAATGCAACGGCGCAGGCCCTTGAGGAAGGCGGTGCCAATTAATGAAACAGCCAAATAAAAAGACCATGAAGAAAATTCATGTGTGGGTGCGGGCAGTGATACAGTTATTGTATTTTTTGTTTATTCCGTCTGCCTACACAGCAGCTTTTAACGGAGTCAAATATATTTTTACCCAGATGGGAACAAAAGCACATCTGGAAGTAACCTCTTTCGTGGCAGCACTGATCGTATTGTGTGTATACACGATCGTGTTTGGCAGATTCTTCTGCGGATTTGCCTGTGCCTTCGGAAGTTTAGGTGATGCGGTGCGGGCACTTTATGTGTTTATCTGCAAAAAACTGAAAAAGAAACCGATCACTATGAAGGCGGCAGTTGTAAAAAAACTGCAGGTAGTGAAATATTTCGTGCTGGCGATCATCGCAGTGGCATGTTATACAGGCGTATATAGCAAGGCGAAAGGCTTTAGCCCTTGGGATGTGTTTTCCATGTTGCATGCGCGCAACTTTAAATTAGGCGGCTATACGCTCGGCGTGGTACTTCTGGTGTTGATTGTTGTGGGGATGTGTTTTCAGGAACGGTTTTTCTGCCGTGTGCTGTGCCCGATGGGAGCAGTATTTTCCATTTTGCCGGTGTTGCCGTTTTCTACCCTGCGCAGAGACCGCTCTGAGTGCATCAAAGGCTGCCGGGCCTGCACGATGAAGTGTCCGTCTGATATTGAGCTGGCGCCGGATACGGCACCGGAGCTTTCCGGGGATTGTTTCCAGTGTCAGAAGTGTATTGATACCTGTCCGAAGGGGAATATACATACGGGTATTCGGGTGCTGAAGGGCAATGAGATCTGGTATACGGTGCTGAGAGCTGTTATTTTATTGGTGTTATTTAAAATTATCGGCTTATAAATAAAAAAATGGAGAAATTTATCTCACTCACTAGACGTTCACTCGCTAAGATAAATTTCTCCATTTTTTCGTTTCGTTTTGAAAGTGATAGACGTTTAACAAATTACTGAAAACAAGAAAATGAGGAACCGGATTCATCATATCCAATCCCAGAAACCAATGGTAAGCAACATTTACTTCAATTTCTTTCAGTGTTTGCCGCATACTTTTTATTCCGTAAAGATACTGGATAAATGGGATTTTTAAATCACCCTAAACAAATATTTCTCCAAGAACTCCCACCACT
>CAVAFS010000383.1:0-1713 GCA_963587975.1 Bulleidia sp.
AAGCAGAGCAGTCTGTGGGTGGCAAACAGCTGGGTGCAGCTTACTGCGCTGGCCGTCTGTCTGGCGGCATGGGGCATTTCAGATCGAAGCTCTTTTGCAGCCCTCTGGAAAGTACAGCCGAAATATGTGCTGGTGGGCGGCGTGATCGGTGCTTTTATTACATTGACCGTTGTAAAAAGCATGAACACCCTTGGCCCGGCGCAGGCGGTGCTTTTTATCGTGGTCGCTCAGATGATCACTGCATATGTCATTGAACTACTTGGCTGGTTTGGAACAGAAAAAGCTGACTGGTCGGTACAAAAGCTGATTGGAATGGTGATCGCCATCGCAGGTGTAATCATTTTCCAGTGGGAGCGGAAGTAGTAAAACCGATGTACGAATTTGAAACAGAGAAGTACACCTTACTGCTACAAAAAACGTTTGCCCTGCCGTTTAGAAATTATTAAGAATTTTTTAGATAGCAAAAACAAGACTTGTAATATTTGTAATATTTGATAAAATTGTTACAGGTATTTGAGAATCCCCTTTGTATGCACAAAGGAGGATGAAAAATGAAACGATGGATACGAATCTGGATGATGGGCGTGCTGTTATTTTTAAGCATATTGCCCGGATGCGGTGCAAAACCGGAAGAAATTCTTCTGGCAGCGGAGTCATCCGTACAGCAGGAAGCACCATCGCAGAAGCAGAATTCCACACAGGAACTGTCGGTTACAGAACCGCAGGAAGATCTGGCACAGGCAGATACCATATTTGTCTATGTCTGTGGTGCGGTAAGTAATCCTGGGGTATATGAACTACCTGTGGACAGCAGAGCGTATGAAGCAGTAGCGCAGGCCGGTGGTATGTCGGAAGAGGCAGCCGGGACGGCGGTCAATCTGGCAGAAGTGCTGGCAGACGGGCAGAAGCTGCAGATTCCTTTTCAGGGAGAAATCTCTGAATCACAAGAGCTCGATAACAGTGGGATAACAACCGACAGTCGTATCAATATTAATACAGCTTCCATGGAAGAACTGATGACCTTAAAAGGCATCGGGCAGACCCGTGCGGAGCAGATTCTGGAATACAGAGAAAAACATGGTTCCTTTGCCAGTCCGGAGGCGATTATGAATGTCGACGGGATCAAGCAGGGAACCTATGACAAGATAAAAGATAACATTAAAATTCAATGAGGTGACGAAATGGCGAAAAAAGTGCTGGTGGTAGATGATGAAAAATTAATCGTGAAAGGAATCCGGTTCAGCCTTGAGCAGGATGGTATGGAAGTAGATTGTGCCTATGACGGGGAAGAAGCGCTGGAGATGGCAAAATCCAAGGAATATGACATTATTTTACTTGATATCATGCTTCCGAAACTGGATGGTTTTCAGGTATGCCAGCAAATTCGCGAATTTTCCAATGTACCGATCGTGATGCTTACCGCAAAAGGCGATGACATGGACAAGATCCTCGGCCTGGAATATGGAGCAGATGATTACATAACGAAACCGTTTAACATTCTGGAGGTAAAGGCCCGGCTGAAAGCCATCATGCGCCGTACTTCCCGCAAAGAAGTGGAAGAAAATCCGAATGTGATCGTGGATGGTGATGTGCGTCTCGACTGTGAGAGCAGACGTCTGTTTATCAAAGGCCGTGAGATCAAACTGACTGCGAAAGAATTTGACCTGATGGAACTTATGGTCAAGACTCCGGAAAAAGTATACAGCAGAGAGC
>CAVAFS010000383.1:1723-4930 GCA_963587975.1 Bulleidia sp.
CGTCTGCTGAATCTGGTGTGGGGCTATGAATACCCGGGTGATTTCCGTACCGTGGACGTGCATGTGCGCCGTCTGCGTGAAAAAGTAGAAGCTAATCCGAGTGAGCCGAAATACGTGCACACCAAATGGGGGGTAGGCTATTATTATCATTCTGACAAACAGAGGTAGTGGATTTGAAAGCAATTATCACGTATTTAAAAAGTCTGAAATTCCGTATTTTTCTTTTGATTATTTTATTTGGGCTTGCTCCGACGTTTCTGTTGCGGGCAGGCATTTTGTCCGCTTATGAAAAACGTGCGGTAGATACCCGTACGGTAGATATCACAAGTCAGGCCAAACTGCTTGCCACGCAGATCGTGGCAAATAATTATCTGCAGGATACCTCATCACCAAGTATTACCACACAGTTAGATCAGCTTTCCACGATTTATGATGGTCGTGTCATGCTGATCGACAATACATTTACAATCGTGAAGGATACATATGCACTGGATGAGCAGAAAACCATTCTGGCCGAGGAAGTGATTCAATCTTATGGCGGCGAGACAGTGCAGAAATACGATGCGGACAACCGTTATATTGAGATGACGCTTCCAATTAACGATGAATCCGGTAAAAATGTGATCGGTGTCATGCTGGTAAGTGTTTCTACGGACAGTATCGTTGCAACACTTGGTATTTTAAAACAATATGCGCTGATGATGCAGTTTCTTGTAGCTGTCGTTGTAGTAATTGCAGGATTTGCCGCATCCAGTGGACTGGTTCGGCCGTTTAAGCGTCTGACAAAATCAATCAAAGATGTGCAGGATGGCTATGAAGCGGATTTTATCAGTGTCCGTTCCTATTCCGAGACAGAGACGATTTCTGCAGCCTGCGATGAAATGCTGCAGCGTCTGCAGACACTTGACGAGAGCAGACAGGAATTTGTATCCAATGTCTCTCATGAGCTGAAGACACCACTGACTTCCATGAAAGTTCTGGCAGATTCCCTGATCGGACAGGAGGATATTCCGGTAGAACTTTACCGGGAGTTTATGTCTGATATCGGAGATGAGATTGACCGTGAAAATAAGATCATCAACGACCTGCTGTCTCTCGTAAAAATGGATAAATCCGCAGGAAATATCAATATTGCAAGTGTACAGATCAATGAACTGCTGGAGCGTATCATGAAGCGTCTGCGTCCGATTGCCCAAAAACAGAATGTGGAACTGGTTATGGAGAGCTTCCGACCGGTTGTGGCCGAGGTAGACGAGGTAAAACTTACACTGGCACTGACCAATCTGATCGAGAATGCCATCAAATACAACAATCCGGAAGGCTGGGTGCATGTATCCCTGAATGCGGATCACCAGAATTTCTTTGTGACAGTGGAAGATAATGGTATCGGTATTCCAAAAGAAGCGCAGGATCGTATTTTTGAACGATTTTACCGGGTGGATAAATCGCATTCCCGTGAGATCGGTGGCACCGGACTCGGACTTGCCATTGCCCGGAATGCGATCATTATGCATCGCGGTGCGATCAAGGTACACAGTATGGAAGGGGAAGGCACGACCTTTACGGTGCGGATTCCTCTGACTTATATTGCAGGTTAAGACAAGGGGATATCTATGAAAATTTGGAAACGAACAGGTATTTTGTTTTTGGCAGTATTGCTGGCTTTTGGTGCCTTTGCCGGATGTGGGAAACACAAAAAAGAAAATACCGGATATACAATGTTTTATCTGAATAAACAGAAAACAAAAATTGTGAGTCAGTCTTATGAACCGACAGCATCGGACACAACGGATCTCATTGAGGAATTCATAGACCAGATGTCAAAAGAGACGGATGATGTGGATTATCAGAAGATTTTCCCGGATAATGTACAGGTTGAGCGCTATGAATATACGGATCATCAGCTTTATCTGTATTTTAACAAGGCGTACAGCAACATTCCGGTCACAGAAGAAGTTCTTTGCCGTGGAGCAGTCGTTCATAATATGATGCAGATTCCGGATGTGGAAGGCGTGTCTTTCTATGTCAACAATCTGCCGCTTACGGACGTAAATGGTAAGGAAGTCGGTATTCTCACCAATGATTCCTTTGTGGAAAATCCGGGGGAGAAGATCAACAATATTCAGGAAGCAAATCTGACGTTATATTTTGCTTCCACTACAGGAGACGGGCTGGTGCGGGAGACACAGCATGTGTATTATTCCAGCAATACGTCCATTGAAAAACTGATCATGGAGCGGCTTTTGGATGGTCCGAAATCTTCCAATGCAAGATCCGCCATACCAGATAATACAGACCTGATCAGCGTGTCTGTCATGGATGGCGTGTGTCTGGTAAACCTTGGGGACGGTTTTCTGACACAGAATTTTGAGATCAAAGAAGATGTGATCATTTATTCTATCGTGGATTCGCTGACGGAGCTGGATACCATCAATACGGTACAGATCGCAGTGAACGGAAAAACGAATATCACATATCGTGAAAAGATGTCTTTGAGCGAATATTACAAACGCGATCTGGATCTTGTCACAGAAGAGGGGGACGATGTGGAAGTCGTACAGAAACAGGAGAAGGAGGGTATACTTGATTCTGGACAATAAACGACATATCTGTCTGTGTGCCGCTGCATTGGCTGCCGGGATTCTGCTGGCCGGTGAAAAATCGGTTCAGCATGTGATTCCGGCAGTTTTTTTATTGCTTGGTTGCATGGCAGGTCTATTGCAACGGGGAGAGACCTCCCGGTTGCAAATGAGGATCATGCTTATGATCCTTACAGGATGTAGTATCTTTGGTGCGATTCGAACCAGACAGTACATAACATCCTATTCCGAACGGCAGGCAGTCGTTTGTGACCTTTCTCAGGTCGAAATCAGCGGTGTGGTAAGCCGCAAAGAAATAAAATCTGATTCTTATCTATATCATATCAGACAAACGTATCTGAACTCAGAACAAAGGCCTGTTTTTCTTGGGCATATGATCGTATCAAACGAAACGGATGACATTCCGGTAGGAGCAGTTATCACTGCATCCGGGAAAATCCAGTTATTTTCCGGCGCGCGCAACGACGGCAATTTTGACTTTGCCGCATATTACAGACAGTTAAATATCGTATGTCGGGTGAGCGCGGACCGTATCTGTCAAAACAAAGCACTACGTTCTTTCATAAAAGAAACTTTGTATCGATTGCAGAAAAGTATGGTACAGGTG
>CAVAFS010000384.1:0-2331 GCA_963587975.1 Bulleidia sp.
GACGATAAGCGTTGATTGCATCAAGATCTACCATATCTTTCAGATCTTCATAATCCCATGTCTCAATTTTCTGGATCTCATGAGATGTACGGAAACCATCGAAGAAGTTAATGAATGGAAGTCTTCCTTTGATTGCTGAGCAATGAGCAACCGGTGTCAGATCCATTACTTCCTGAACGCTGGACTCGCAAAGCATTGCACAACCAGTCTGACGACAGGCATAAACATCTGAGTGATCACCGAAGATACATAATGCATGGCTTGCAAGTGTACGTGCGGATACGTTGAATACGCCCGGTAATCTCTCACCAGCGATTTTATAAAGGTTTGGAATCATCAGAAGAAGACCCTGAGATGCTGTATAAGTAGTTGTCAGAGCACCTGCTGCCAGAGATCCGTGTACAGTACCAGCTGCACCTGCCTCGGACTGCATCTCTGTTACTTTTACAGTCTGGCCGAAGATATTTTTTCTTCCCTGTGTTGCCCACTCATCTGTTGCTTCTGCCATTACAGATGACGGAGTGATCGGATAGATAGCTGCAACATCTGTGTATGCATAGGAAGCATGAGCTGCTGCATGGTTACCATCCATGGTTTTCATAGAACGTTTCATTTCCATTCCTCCTAAATTCTTTTGATTTAGTTTTTGTTAATTGATTAACAATGCTTTACCCTTATCTTACAATAATTTCACAAAAAAGCAACCTCAGTATAACCCAAAATTGTACAAACTTCAATACAATTTTGTTTTTTTCTTCGTTCACTTTTGTGACAACGTTACAAGTTTACCGGGAACCACACCGGTACTTCCAACGTGATAACCATATTGTAACCCACTTTTCTGTCGAAGACAAGAACCCTGTGCGTACAATATTGCATACAATCTTATCAATCAACTTATTCATGTCTATCTTGAATCCATTTCATGTAAAATTTACTCTTCCCTGCATGTTTTCCTTGCTTTTATATGTAATCTTGTGTACAATACCAGAGGTAAATTATCAGAAACAAAAACACATATATAATAAAGAAGTCAAGGAGAACAATTTATGATCAGTGCAAATAATGTAACTTTACGAATTGGCAAAAAAGCGTTGTTCGAAGATGTAAATATCAAATTTACGGAAGGTAACTGCTACGGCCTGATCGGTGCCAACGGTGCCGGAAAATCAACCTTTTTAAAGATTTTAAGCGGACAGCTCGAGCCGACAAACGGTGATATTTCCATCACAGCCGGCCAGAGACTTTCTTTCCTTCAGCAGGATCACTTCAAATACGATGCATATACCGTACTTGATACTGTTATCATGGGAAACAAACGTCTGTATGAGATCATGAAAGAAAAGGATGCCATCTACATGAAAGAAGATTTTACCGATGAAGACGGTATCCGTGCCAGCGAACTGGAAGCAGAATTTGCTGATATGGACGGATGGAATGCAGAATCCGATGCAGCTACTATGCTGAACGGTCTTGGAATCGACACCGAATTCCACTATGCTACCATGGGAGATCTGCCGGGTCCTATGAAGGTAAAAGTCCTGCTTGCGCAGGCATTATTCGGAAATCCAGATATCTTATTACTGGATGAGCCGACAAACAACCTGGATCTCGATGCCATCGCATGGCTGGAAGAATTTCTGATCAACTTTGAAAATACTGTCATCGTAGTATCCCATGACCGTTATTTTTTAAACAAAGTTTGTACTCATATCGCTGATATTGACTATGCAAAAATTCAGCTTTACGCCGGAAACTATGATTTCTGGTACGAATCCAGCCAGTTAATGGTAAAACAGATGAAAGAGGCAAACAAAAAGAAAGAGGAGAAAATCAAAGAATTACAGGAGTTCATCTCTCGTTTCTCCGCAAACGCTTCCAAATCCAAACAGGCTACTTCCAGAAAGAAAGCACTGGAGAAAATCCAGCTGGATGAGATCAAACCTTCCAGCCGTAAATATCCGTACATCGACTTCCGTCCGTCCCGTGAGATCGGTAACGAAGTACTTCTGGTAGAAGGCTTAAGCAAAACCATTGACGGTGTAAAAATTCTGGATAACGTATCCTTTATTGTAAACCGTGAGGATAAAATTGCTTTCGTCGGAAGCAATGAGCTGGCTAAAACTACCTTATTTAAGATCATCACAGGCGAGATGGAACCGGATGAAGGTTCTTACAAATGGGGTGTAACTACAAGCCAGTCTTACTTCCCGAAGGATAACACAAAAATCTTTGATACTGACCTGATCATCGTTGACTGGCTGACACAGTTCTCTGAGATCAAGGATGCTACTTACGTTCGCGGATTCCTTGGACGTATGCTCTTCCCGG
>CAVAFS010000385.1:0-5412 GCA_963587975.1 Bulleidia sp.
GTAATTAGTGTCATGCTGATTATGATTTTCAAGAAGTATAGGACGATACCAAAAGTCAGAATATTAATTTTATCATTGGTATTTTATTATTACTTGTGTGTAATGCTGACCAATATTGTCGGGATTCCTACTCTGGGTGAATATATCAGGCTGTCTGGGTTAGGAGAAGCGTTCTTTAATCCGAATATAAATCTCATTCCATTTAGTGACGGATTGAGTCTGGGATTTGTGTTGAATGTATTACTGTTTGTTCCATTGGGATTTTCCTGCCCGTTTATAAGCAAATATTATCAGCGTGTAAAACACATATTTTTCATTGGTTTCTGCACATCCGTTTTTATAGAAATCGTTCAGTTATTTACTTTATATAGAGCAACGGATATCGATGATCTGATTACGAATGTTATCGGAACACTTGTAGGTTATGTATGTTTCAAGATTGTACATCATCTGGTAATATCTAAATTCCATTCGATGAGTGATTACAGAGAACCACGCTGTATGCGGTATGTGCCGGTCATAATTATTGTTTCGACATTCATTTTAGGATTTTTCAGTTAGAAGATTTTATATTCAATCTGTAACTTATTGAGCAGAGAAGTTCCGATTTGTGAATCTTTCAGACAGACACAATAATAGTATGTAGCTGCTGCATCATCTAAAATGGGAACTTCAATTCTATTTGGCCTTAAAATATTATACCGGATTCCAATGTCTGAATTGAATGAAGCAAAGGAGGAATTTTCAACAATCGTATTGATTTCTTCGTTTGTAGTTTGTTCAATCAACTGGGAATCCGGCATATATTTTTTGACTATATTACGCCAGAATCCTACTTCTGAAGGCATGAGCATAGTAATCCCATTGATTTCTGAAAAGTAAACACCTTCTTTGCTGGTTGGATAATTCACGGATGGAAAACTGTAATATAAGCGTTCGCTAAAGGTTTTATAACAGATACAGTTTTCATCTTCAAGCGGTTGGTTTAATATGATCAACTGATATTTACTTGCATATAATCCGTCAAGCAGCGTCTGTTCATCTCGTATCTCAGACTGGAGCGTTTTGCCTACACAATAATTTGCAAGCAGGGGCAGAAATACTCTGATTGGTGCTGGCGCGATGCTGCCAATGGAAAGGATATGTTTTGAACGCTCAAGGCGGAGTACGGCATCTTTCATTTCCGTTTCCAGTGAAATGATCTGTCTTGCATATCTGGCAAGCAGTTTTCCGTTATCATTTAATTGAACTCTTTTGTTATCTCTATGGAAAAGTGGAACGCCGGCTTCATTTTCCAGTTTTTGCATGGATCGGGTTAATGTAGGCTGTGTCAGGTGAATTTTTTTTGCTGCTTCACTCAGTGTTCCGCAATCATCTAATGCAATCAGTTGTTCCAGTAAATATATTTCTATCATATTAATCTCCAATATATACGTGATACGTATATTATAATATAAAATCCGCATTTTACAATCTAAGAATTGACTGCTAAACTTCTAGTGTAAAGAATTGAGGTGATGAAATGGGAAAAACTTTAATTGCTGTCTATTCACAGACGGGACAGTCCATGCGTATTGCACATATGCTGCAGGAAAAACTTTCAGCAGATATTTATGAGATCAAACCGAATCGTAAGTATCATGACAATATGTGGAAAGCATGGGATGAAGCACAGGAAGAAATAAAAAATAATGCATATCCAGATCTGACGCAGTCAATTCCTGATCTTAGTATCTACGATACCATTATTGTAGGAGGCCCGGTCTGGGGAATGACGCTGGCAAATCCGGTTGTCACATTTATGCAGAATGCAAAGTTAGAAGGAAAGACAGTAACTTCTTTCTGGACATTTTACGACCATGACGAAAAATATGACCATACAATGTGTGATATGTCAAAAGGAGCACATTATATAACTGGTTTATCACTTCCGCGTTTTATAACAGGCAATACGAAAAAACTTGAAAATGTGATCAACGAGTGGGTGAAGACCATAGCAGCAAAATAGAAGTGGAGGAAATTATAATGCAGACAAAGAAACTAAATGATGGTGTAGAGATCCCGGTATACGGTTTTGGAACATTTCAGATTCCGGCAGACGGCAGCACGTACAAGGCAGTAAGAGAAGCGCTTGACCTTGGAATCAGACATATTGATACAGCGGCCGCATATTTTAATGAGCAGGAAGTCGGCCAGGCGATTCGTGAAAGTGGCATTCTGAGAGAGGAAATCTTTGTCACAAGCAAGCTCTGGTTACAGGATTATGGATACGAACCTGCGAAAAAAGGAATTGAGACTTCTCTTAAGAAATTAGGTCTGGATTATATAGATCTGTATTTGATTCATTAGCCATATGGGGATGTACCGGGAGCGTGGAAAGCTATGGAAGATGCAAAGGCAGAAGGTAAAATCCGATCCATTGGTGTCAGCAATATGACTGTAAAAATCTGGAACAACTTTGTTCCGCAGTTTGATACGATGCCGTCAGTGAATCAGATTGAGTTCAACCCATACTGATCCTGTCATCGTGAAGATTGCTGAAGCACATGGTAAAGATGTTGGACAGATTATTCTTCGTTTCGAGCATCAGGAAGGTGCAATTATTTTCCCGAAATCTACAAATCCTGAGAGAATGAAGAGCAATATGGAAATCTTTGATTTTGAACTTTCAGAAGAGGAAATGAATGCGATTCGTGCATTGGATACAGGAAAAGGATGTTTTGACCATGATGCACCTGGTGTCGCAGAATTTTTAATTGCGAACTTTGATGTACATGCAAATGATTAAGGTGGATAGCAGTCCCGTGGAGATTTCCATGGGACTGTTTTTGTGCTATAATGTAGCCGATTAATACGAAAGAAATGGTGAATTAGCATGCATACATTAAAAAAGTTTATTCAATATTATGCGCCGTATAGAGGGGTGTTTTTTTTAGATCTGATCTGTGCAGCCGTGATCAGTCTGGTGGATCTGGCATTTCCGCAGATCTTGCGGACGCTTACCAATACTTTATTTACAGAAAGTTCAGGAGAAATCCTGCATGCGCTGTTGCCAATCGCGGCGGCGTTATTTGTGATGTATCTGATTCAGACAGGATGCAAGTATTATGTCAGTTATCAGGGACATATGATGGGAGCGCATATGGAGCGCGATATGCGCCAGCAGTTGTTTGACCACTACGAAAAATTATCATTTTCTTATTATGATCAGAACAATTCGGGACAGATGATGAGCAAACTGGTATCTGATTTATTTGATATTTCGGAGTTTGCACATCATGGACCGGAGAATCTGTTTATTTCATTAATAAAGATTGTCGGATCTTTTGTGTTTTTGTTCCTGATCAACTGGAAACTGGCGATTCCTCTGTTGGCACTGGTGATATTTATGGTGTTCTTTTCTTATGGACAGAACCGTAAGATGCAGGCGACATTTATGGATAACAGACGCAAGATCGGTGATCTGAATTCCAGCCTTCAGGATACATTAGCCGGAATACGTGTGGTTCAGTCTTTTGCAAATGAAGATATTGAGCGGGAAAAATTTAAAAAGAGCAATCAGGGATTTTTGATTTCTAAAGATGCAAACTACCGCTGCATGGGAAGTTTCATGAGTGGAAATTTGTTTTTTCAGGGAATGATGTATCTGTTGACGTTAGTGTTGGGCGGATGGCTGATCGCGCATGGACAGATGGAAGCAGCAGATCTGGCAATGTATGCTCTTTATATTGGGATTTTTATTAGTCCGATCCAGATTCTGGTGGAGCTTACAGAGATGATGCAGAAAGGTTTGTCTGGATTCAGAAGATTCTTAGATGTCGTTGAGACAGAACCGGAGATTGTAGATGCAGAAGATGCTAAGCCGCTGGAGAATATCAAAGGACATGTGCGTTATGAAAATGTTTCCTTTCATTATAATGATGATGCCTCGCTGGTACTTGATGATGTTTCTTTCGATATTCCGGCGGGCAGGTCGATTGCGCTGGTGGGGCCGTCCGGAAGTGGAAAGACAACAATCTGTTCACTGCTTCCGAGATTTTATGATGTGGCTGGAGGCCGGATTACGATTGATGGCAAGGATGTACGAAAACTGACGTTACAGAGTCTGCGTGGTCAGATCGGTCTGGTGCAGCAGGATGTGTATCTGTTTATGGGAAGCATCCGTGAAAATATAGCATACGGTAAGCCGGATGCATCACTGGAAGAAATCATTGAGGCAGCAAAGAAAGCGAATATCCACGATTTTATCATGGGACTTCCGGATGGGTATGAGACATTTGTGGGTGAGAGAGGAACCAGATTATCCGGCGGTCAGAAACAGCGGATTTCTATTGCGAGAGTATTTTTGAAGAATCCGTCTATCCTGATTCTGGATGAAGCCACGAGCGCGTTGGATAATGAGAGTGAGAGATTCATCCAGCAGAGTCTGGAAGAACTGGCGAAAGACCGAACAACGATTACGATCGCTCACAGATTATCAACGATCCGCAATGCCGATGAAATTCTGGTAGTAGCGGACAGCGGAATCACAGAGCGAGGAAGCCATGAAGAACTGCTGGAAAAAGGCGGTATTTACGCACATTATTATGAAATGGCATAAGATAAAGTTATTCGATAAGATTATGGGGGATGCTGACATGGATAAGGATGACCGTAAATGTACAATAAATCGTAGAATAAGAAAAACCCGTGTGGTGAAATTTACCATTTTGATGATTTTAACAGGCATTATAATCGCAGGCACTATAATAACAGTAAATCCAGCTATGGCATATGCAACGAGTGGTGAAGATCAGCGTGAAACCATACGAGTGGGATTTTTCGCTATGGATGGATATCATATGATGGATGAGGAAGGTAACCGCAGTGGCTACGGTTATGATTTTCTCCAGTTGGTTTCCCGTTATATAAATGTTGATTTTGATTATATCGGATATGATAAGAGCTGGGAGGAAATGCAGAAGATGTTGGAAGACGGTGAAATAGATCTGCTGACTTCTGCGAGAAAAACTCCTGAACGTGAAGAAAAATTCGATTATTCCAGGCCCATTGGCAGCAACAGTGCGATTTTAACTATACGCAGTGATAACAATACAATTGTTATGCATGATTATGATACATATGATGGAATGAAGGTTGCACTTTTAAACGGAAACAGCAGAAATGATGATTTTGCAGATTTTGCAGAGGAAAATGGTTTTAGCTATCATCCTGTATATTTTGATACGATAGAAGAAATGACTTCCGCGCTTCAAAATGGAAATGTGGATGCCGCTGTTACAAGTTCTTTGAGACAGACTGATAATGAAAGAATTATCGAAAAATTCAAGAATACGGAATTCTACGTCATTGTAAAAAAGGAAATACAGACCTGTTGAAAAAGGTGAACTATGCTATTGATCAGATGAATGC
>CAVAFS010000386.1:0-2058 GCA_963587975.1 Bulleidia sp.
ATTACATTCATTTGTAACTATTCAAAACCAGATTATGATGTAAAAAAATAATGCTTTTTTGGTCTATGGAAACATCTCCCTCATTACACTTCCAAACAGTTCTTCATCTGCCTTTGAAACGGCATGTCCCCTTGTCCGCCGGTCATTTTTTCTGCTTTCATTATCTTCATATTTCTGCTCATTTTCTCTGCCTGAAATCTTTTGACTCAGCGCAAGTTTCATGACATCCCGGGACTTATCTCCAAGATATTTTATCTGTCTGCGGCATCTTCGTACTGCCAGTAGATTCATTATCATCAGTACCACAAGCACGCATAAAACTGCCAGAAAAAGTACAGCTGTATGCTGTCCGTATAATTGTTTTACCAAATGAATCAAATACTCCATCTGGTACCTCCTTCCTGCCATTTATATATGACACTTTTTATTTTTGTTACATACTTAGTGTAACAAAATCATACATATAAAAAAAGGTGTCCAGAGGCGGTTTTCATCGCAAGTTTCGACCAGTTTCTTCTTATTAAAAATAAACGCTTGTCTAGGTTTTGCAATAGGTGTATATTTAAGCAGAAAAGAAACGATATTTTATAGCGGTTTTGGCTCACAGACAACAGCGTTTAAAATGCAAATCAAAGCTTCTTAAATAAGCATTTTTTATAAATCTGTGAAAAGATTTTGAATCGCTATCACGAATCTTATATAAGAAAGGATACGCATATGAAAAAAATCATTCTTACCGGCGGCGGTACTGCCGGTCATGTTACTCCAAATATTGCCCTTCTTCCAAGATTAAAGGAATTAGGTTATGAAATCTCCTATATCGGATCCTATGAAGGCATGGAAAAAGGACTGATCGAACAGCAGCACATTCCTTATTATGGTATTTCTTCCGGTAAACTGCGCCGCTATTTTGATCCGAAGAACTTCTCCGATCCGTTTAAAGTTATGAAAGGATACTTTCAGGCCAAAGCTTTGATGCGCAAATTAAAACCGGATATCGTATTTTCCAAAGGTGGATTTGTCAGCGTTCCTGTGGTACTTGCTGCAAAACACGCACACATTCCAACGATCATTCACGAATCAGACATCACACCGGGGCTTGCAAACCGTATCGCTATCCCGGCGGCCAGCCGTGTATGCTGTAACTTCCCGGAGACGATTCCTCATCTTCCGGAAGGAAAAGCCGTATTGTCCGGTTCTCCGATCCGTGCGGAATTGCTGCACGGAAGCAAAGAAAGAGCTTATACTTACACATGCCTGACTCCGGATAAACCTGTCATTCTCGTTGTTGGTGGAAGTTCAGGTTCCAAAGTAATCAACGATACGGTACGCAGCCTGCTGCCACAGATTCTGAAAAATTATCAGGTCATCCACCTGTGCGGAAAGGGCAATCTGGATCCTACCTTACATAACACAGAAGGATATGTACAGTATGAGTATGCCAACGCAGAACTTGCTGACTTATTTGCTGTATCCGAGCTGGTCATCTCCCGCGCGGGTGCCAACTCTATCTGCGAATTACTGGCATTACGCAAACCCAACATCCTCATCCCGCTTTCCAAAAATGCGAGCCGCGGAGATCAAATCCTGAATGCAAATTCCTTCCAGAAACAGGGATTCAGCTATGTAATTGAAGAAGAGGAATTAAATAATCAGACACTTTCTGATGCGATCAAAACTGTATGGGAGAAACGTGATGATTACGTGCATGCAATGGAGAGCAGTGATCAGATGGATGCGGTTACGACCATCACGGATTTAATCGAAAAACTGCGTAAACGTTAATTGTTAAATTGAGAAATCAGAGAATCCTTCTGTGGCAAGCGATTTAGTGAATGACTAGCTGACGCAGAAGGATTCTCTGATTTCGTATTAATACATTAAACTATCGTTTAATTACGCACGAAGTTTTGCGGCAATTTCCGCGATTTCATCTGCAGAAAGATCTGCATGATTCCATGACAGTTTTTCCTGATTGCCGTCATTTAAGTAACGTGGAATCAGATGCATATGGAAATGGAACACGGTCTGTCCTGCTACTTCTCCATTATTCTGAAC
>CAVAFS010000387.1:0-13698 GCA_963587975.1 Bulleidia sp.
TTTCTGATGTGCCATCACGCGCAGATAACTCTCGACATAAACGGTAATCTCCCGAACCGGAAGTCCGATCTCGCGGCAAAATTCTATTACCTGTGTAATGATCGCATCATCGGCACTTCCACAGCAAAGGGTAACACCATTTTTCCGATCAGCAGAGATTACAGAATAATCCATAACGGAATCTCCTTCGGTCTCCGCCACAATGTTTTCTGCCATGCGGGTCAGCTCTTTTCCGGTAGCATATGGGATCTGCGTAATACGACTGGAACTGTAAGAAGACGGAAACACCATTTTTACAGGTCCCGGATGATGCTTCTGCGTATATTCCCGAAGTGCTTCCTTCCAAAGTTCAATCGGATTCCCGAATCCGTTAAGTGGAATCCGCTCTACATCCTGTACCTTGGGCGGCTTTCCGGCTTTACCGGAAGCAACAAGGATACACTCATCCTGTATTACTATTACTGTATCACTCATCTGTATTTATCCTCCATTTTATCTGGTGTATCCGTTTTATGAATTCTCAATCGCTGAATAGGATTCATAAATTGGCAGCATTACCGCCATCATGATAAATCCAACGATCACTGCCATAACAATGATCAGAATCGGCTCCATCAGCGTCACGATCCGCTTGGTTGCCTGCTCTGCTTCATCTTCCAGTGTCGAAGCAATGGAATCCAGCATCAGATCCAGCCGTCCGCTCTCTTCACCGATCTGCACGGTACTGGCCAGTTTTTTCTGAATACCATTCACACCATGCAGTGCCCGCGACAACGGCACACCGCTGCGCACCTTTGTCACAACCTCGCCAAACTGCTCTTCCACATAGGCATTTCCAATGGTATTTCCAGCCGTTGCAATGGCCATGGCAATCGGCATACCACTTGTATAAAGACTGCTCAGTGTGCGGGCAAAACGTGCCGTATAAATAACCTGAAACAGATTGCCAAACATCGGCATTTTTACTTTTCCACGATCCAGCGTTCTGCGCACGCCCGGAATGCTTGCGATCAGGCGGATCACCATAACAATAGCAAACACGATAATCAGCGCTATATACCAGCGCTTCGTCAGGAAATCCGAACAGTTGATCAGTACCGTTGTCATCCACGGAAGTTCATCCATCTGATCGAACAAGGACTGAAACTGTGGCAAAATAAATGTCACGATCAAAATCACAATAGCGACACACAAAATAAGTAAAATACACGGATACGTCATGGCTGAGCGTACCTGCTGCGTCAGTTTATAATCCTTTTCATACTGAACAGCCAGACGTCCGGTCACCTGATCAATATTACCACTTCCCTCACCGGAACGAAGCATGCCGATCATCAAATCCGGAAAACATTTTTTTGTCTCCATGGCCTCTGACAGGGGAATACCTTTCTTCAGATCCTGCAGAATATCTTTGTATATCTCGCGTTCTCCTTCGGTAATTCCCTCCTGTTCTGAAATAATATCCAATGCACGCACAAGTGTCACGCCGGAAGCCAGTAATGTTGACAGTTCCCGGCAGAACACAGACAGCTGCTTTGCCTTTAATTTCTGATATCCACGGCTCTCTGTTAAATTTTTTGCACTGATCAGAAAAAGTCCGTCTTCCCGCAGTTGCTGCTGTAACGCATTCTCTGCAACAGCCTCAAGTGTTCCTTTGTGCTTTTTTCCCTTCATGTCTTTGGCGACATATCGAAAACGTGCCATCTTTTGCAATCCTTTCTGTCTATAATTTTCCCAGATACCATTTTACGATCCGGTCTCCTACAAATGCAGAAACTGCCAGGCCGACAGCCAGAAACGGACCAAATGCAAAATGATCGTTCTTTTTCAATTTTCCGCTTAACAGCATAAAAGCTCCATAACCGCCTCCGGTAAGAAGCCCGATAAACATGGCACAGACGGTAACTCCCACTCCAAGAAACAGTCCCGACACAGCCATCAGTTTGATATCTCCGCCCCCAAAGGCTCCCGGGATGATCAGTGCCAGCACCAGCATCGGCACTGAGATCACCACTGCCCCCAGCAGACGGCTTCCGATTCCATGTTCCGGAAACAGCCATACTGCGCAGACTGCCAGAACAAGAATCATAATGTGAAATCTATCATATATCATCTGGGTATCCTGATCAATCAGGGCTACCACAAGCAATATTCCCAAATAAGCAAACATCACTGCACCTTTCAGGGAAATGATCCCTGTAAGTCCACAGCCAAAATATATTCCGCAGCCGATAAATGCTGCGCCTCCGGCAACTTCTACCAGAAAATCTCTCCAAGGTATTCTCACCCCGCAGGTTTTGCACTTTCCTCTCAGGCAAAGATAACTGATGCACGGGATCAATTCCAATCCGGTCAGTTCCCTGCCACAATTTGTGCAATGGCTCCGCCCCTTAACAACACTTTCCTGTCGGGGCAGTCTGTCAATTACTACATTTAAAAAACTAAAGATACAGGTTCCGAAAAAGAACCGTATCACATATATTATCACTTCTGCTGCTACTAACATTTCATTCTCCGGTATTGATCATTGTCTCATTATGATACACAGTATATCTTCCATCTGCATCCGCATCATACCAGACTGTGTATGCACCTTCCCGGTAAACAAATTGACGGACGGTATAACCGTCTTCTTCCACCTGAAGGATCCAGAAATCCCCAGGTACTTCACTTAATTCCAAAATTTCTTCATATAAGCCATCTGCGATGCCTCCCTCCCGGGTGACATCGCAGAAAGCCTCATTTCTGCCATACTGCTGTGTTGCAATTACCTGGGCTGCCATCCGCACCGATCTGGCATTCCCCATAGCGACCTGGGAGTCAGCTCGGTATATTAACCGGAGCCCCCCAGGAACCACTAACACAATAGCAAGCAGGACTATGATCAGAAGGTAAACGGCCAGCCTGATCCAGTTGTATTTAGTTTTCTTCTTTGGTGTCTTGACTGGCATGTGATTCCCCTCATTTTAGATTAAATTAGTCTACTTTGTATGTACCCTTTGTAAATGTTTTATCATCATTCTGAGTACATGTATATGTGCACTTTTTACCATCTGTTACATACTCTACACTTGTAATTTTTCCATCATTGCCTTCAATTTTGGTAATATTAGTGTCGGTTACCTCTGCGAGTTTTGCAATTTCTGCCCGAGATAATTTAATAGTAGTTGTTCCCTCTGCAGTTGTTGGTGTCTGTGTTGTAGCATTAGTAGTATCTAATCCAATTTTTACATCTTTAGAGTTTGTTAATGTTAATGTACCATACTGCTCATCCGCAATTGTCTGTGCTGCCATAACAACCTGACGTGTCTCAGCTGTGATAGATTTCTCTTTTGCTTTATCAATATATCCTGTCAGTGCCGGAATTAATAAAGCAGCTAAAATTGCGATGATTACCAGAACTACGATCAGCTCTACCAGGGTAAATCCTTTTTTCTTGTTCTCTTTGAGTTTTTTGTCTCTTAATTCGAATAATTTTGCGAACATTCTCTTTCTCTCCTTTGTAAAAAATATATTTTATATCAACGCTTCGGTGCCGCGTTCATACCATTGATTTTGAAACAGTCCATTCGTAGCTATCTATTATTGTATTTTATATGTTCCTTGTGATCCATATTTCAAACTTGTAGTTCCTTAATTTGAGTCCTCCATAGTTGTCACGTCATCGTTTCGTATGGGTGTGTGCCGAAACTGAAGAATTTCCGTATCAGATGTCACCACCTGTGTACGTTCCTTATCACTGTACAAGGTCACCGTTGCAGTAATCTGTGTTACCTCATCGCCTGCCTTTACACCATCCGGAAAAGCCCATGTCACATCCAGATAATTCCCCATGTAAAATCCTTTGCCAAACACCGTAGCGACCGCACGAGCCACTGGTGTCCCATTTTCACTGTACCGGAATTTTCCGTTATTGTAAAAATAGTACCGTGTCAGCAGCTGCCCGCTCTCAACGGCCTCTGCCTGCCCGGAATCCTGTCCTCCGATTTTCAGCATCGTTGCATCACATCCATCGGTGGATACCAGAACCACGTATCCATCTTCGTTTATAAATTCTAATATATTTCCCGAATTATTTCCAGTCATATCCGTAATTTTTCCGGGATTTGTGTCATTTTTTGCATAAATTTTAATGTATCCGTTTGCATCGGAGGTCAATCCACGCAATTCCGTCATTGCCGTATCCAAAATTGACTGTGCAAACTGTGTCTTCTGTTCTCTGACAAAAATCTTTGCCGCAGAACTCAAAGCAGATGCTGCCATTGCCATCATAATACTGATCAGCAACAGCGTAACAATGGTTTCCACCAGTGTGGTACCCTGCTTCTCTCTCAGCTTTTGCCGCATTTTTTTTGCATAAAAACTCAGCTTTTTCATTGGGTGGTACCTCCCGTATTCTGAGTTTCGGATGAGGGCGGCAGATCATACAGATAAAACGTAATGATCTGATCTGTGCCTTTGGTATCTTTATAATGCACTTCCTTTGAAGCCAGATTCGCCGTTATGGAAAATACCGGATTTCCAATCTGATCCATGTCCGATGTGGTTGCCACAAACTGTAACGTCTTATCTGTCCCGGTCACGGGATCTGTGGATGCAAGGTTTTGTATGATTTCTGCATTTTCTGCACGAATCTGTTTATTTTTTTCCATGGAGGCATGACTGTAAGAAATTGCTCCCTGCAGAATGCCAAAGAGAATAAGAAAAATAAACATACTTGCGATTACTTCCACCAGAGTCTCACCTGATTTTTTCCTGATCTTATGTAACTTTATCATTCAGTATCAGAACCTCCTCCCTGCGTGGTATCCACATATGTATTTTCCCGGAATACACAGTATGTAGGCGTCTGTGTCAGGAATTCATAGTCAATACTTTCACTGTCATCCGGCGTATAGATTTCTCCGCTGGTATTATTTTTATGCCAGTTCTCACCATCCCACACAATATCTGTGCCTTTGTGAGAGAACTTCACATCGTATTTTTCCTCCCGGCTGTACTCTGTGGTGCAGGTATATGTGGCATCATCATAAGAAGCGGTGACTTCCACAGTCAGATTGTATTCACGTACCGTGATATTTCGAATACGATCAATCTCTGTCTGATAATTTGTACCGGATGAAGCAACATCGAGTTTTCCGGTTTTTATGGACTCAAGATCCTCCGCACTGTTTTTTTCTTTGGAAAGCGTAACGCGGATATTTCCATAACCTGCCGGCAGAGATGCTGCTTCTGCCAGATTGTCCAGATTTGTATCGCTCACCAGAAAATTGTATTTTGAGGAATCCGGGTAATCTTCGCTGTAATCCAGATACTGTGAATTATCCAGGAATTTGTTCGCAAAGGCATAAAACGTATTATCCTGTGACGCGTCGTTACTCCGGTTGTCATATTTCAGCAGTTCTTCATTTAATACCTTCGCTGCCGATGTGGCCAGCTGATTACACCGCTCTTCTTTCAGGCGCAGATTGGACTGCGCCGTCAGAAGTCCGGCTGTGTAAAGGATTGCAGCTGCAAAGGCCACAAAGAATGCCGATACACAGATCACTACCACCATCGATATTCCGTTTTTCTTATTTTGCCGAAGCTGCTGCCAGCCTTTCCACTTCATAAAATAGTTCCTCCGGTCTGCACATTTTTGTGCCAGTTCCATTAATTATTCCAACTAATCTCATATGGATTAGATCCTGCATACGCATCGCTCACCGGCTGTGACAGATTTTTCTGTACATTTGCACGGAATGCCGCTTTCTGCGTTACAGTAAAGTTTGCATTTGTCACACTGCTTCCATCTGCCGCTGTCATTTTTTCTACATCCGGCAGTTTCAGTACATAATGAATCGTTCCATCTGTCTGAAGCTGTGCCTGAAGCTGTGCGGTCAGTGTCAGTGTGTAATAATAAGTCGCACCACTGTCCGTCTTGTAATTCGATGATATCGGAACACTGTAGCTGCTGATGTCCCAGGTATGTACCTTGTCTGTTTCCAGTGTGTCATTCGGATAAGTAACTGAATTTTCTGTTATTGTTTCCCAGATATAATCCCATTTTTCAGCTGTTGTGGCTGTCTTATCCTGTACTTTCCGGTATACATACTGCTGAACCTGTGCCGTTTTGTTTCCGGAAGCATCTGTTTTTTCCAAAACTCTCAGACTGGATGATAACTGTCCTGCCCCTGTCGTACTGTCTGCAGTCTGTCCTGACAATTCCACACTGTACAGATCTGCACAGTCAACACTGTCCCAGGAAAGCACCGTATGTACCGCTGTCCAGTTTCGTACGGTACCCGGTACATTCGGCGTGGTCTGCACCGTAGCCGCAACGCTGTCTGTCTGACTGTCAGATGTCACCACCGGCTGCGCCAGTTTGACATACGGCAGCTGATAAGCATAATCTGATCTGGTCCAGAGTGAACTTACACTGCCGGCACCGGATGATATGCGGGCATAAAATACAACCCATTTTCCGGCATATTTAATAGAAAGCTGATCAAATACATGATAATACTTCTGTGCATTTGATACGTCCATCTGTACCGGTACATTTCCAGACGGATAAACTGTCACATAATTACCCGGATCCGATACCGTTGCCTTTGCTGCATCTTCTGCGCTGTTATATACATACGCACGCAGCAAATATGCACTTCCACCAGGCGGAATACTTGCATTGTCTGCGGTTAAGCCAACCCGTAAACCTCCGGACAGGAAGTCTGCACTTTCCATTGGCTGTCCCATATTATAGGTCCAGTTCACATTCCATGTCACTTTCGGTTGCGGGATACGAGCCGGAATCTGAACTTCACAGGTAACTCCTGCAGCGCTGTTTACAAAAACATTTGTATCACTGGATTGAGCGACTACATACACAACAATTCTCTCACCTGCATATTTTTCCAGATTTACAATCTGAGAATAGGTTGCTGCACCTGTTGCTTTCTGGACGGAGCCAGCTTTTTCAGCAGTTCCAAGATTTCCGTCTGTATCATACTTGCGTACATAAATCTGATATCCGGCACAGTATGCCTCATCTGAGATGCCCGGCCAGATCACATTGTAATTCAGTTCGTTATGATCCACATTTGTTACAGAAGGCTGTCCCGGTTTTTCCAGTCGCTGCGCTACAGAATAAGTTGCAGTTGTGGAAAGTCCGATCTTCTTCTGAGTAGCATCACCGATACGTGTTACTTTCAGTCGCACCTGGGTATAGTTCCAGTCTTCACCGTCAATGGTAAAGGTTCTTCCCCCGGTGTAATCACCGGTATCTATGGTCACTTCCTTGCCATCTGTATCAATGCCGGTCAATGCGATCTCATACGTCGGATTCTCTTTGTCCGATACATCTTTGTCCCAGGAGAACGTATACTGCATTCTGTTCTCACTGTCATAAGACGGTGTCAGACTGCTGCCGTCTGCCTGATCCATTTTTGGAGTTGGAAGCCAGGTAAAGAGGGTATCCGATGTTTTCTGATATGCATCAAAATTATTCCATTCATTTCGGATCGGCACACTGTAACTGTATCCCCATTGCTCGTTTCCATTGGTATCTAGTCCCTTCAGTTCTGTCACTGCACCACTGCTCGGCTTTGTATCTGTCTCATGATACAGATATACCGGTCCCAGACCGCTCTGTGAATACCAGAGTCTGACGTGCAGATTTGTCGCCCGGCCAAGATATTCCGGCAGATTTGAAAAATGTGCGGTTGCTGTACCATTGGAAACTGTCATGATATCTGTTTTTGCAAATACTACATCGTTATATGTCTTTCCGGCTGAATCCGTCCAGGTTCCGATAAGTTCTGCCCGATAGATCGGATTCACTTCCAGTATACCATTTCCGGTATCATCAATCGTCACATCCACACTGAGCGTATCTAACGTGTCACCGGAAATGGACCAGCTTGTTTTCGCAACGTGTGAAGGCTGTGCACAGTAATCGCAGTGTCTATTTTTTAATCCAAGCAGTGCCTGATATTGCGGCATATATGCTGCGGTCGAAATAACCGGTGAATCCTGATATCCTGTCTCTCCATGAACTGCCTGTACGATAATCTGGTACGTATTATTTGTGTCAGAAGTAGAACGATTCACATCCAAAAATCCGGTTGGATTTTCTTCACTTAATGTTATCGCATGCTCTTTTCCTCTGGCATTTAGATATACTGTCACATTCCATCCCGGATAATTTTTATAATCTTCCAGATTGCTTAGGCTGATCTCATAGTAATAATATTTCTTATCACTTCCAAAGTTTCGCCCACCTGTATCAACTACCAGTTCTGCACGTACCTGAGGACTTGGAAGTATTTCACCACTTTGTTGTACTTTTGCAAAAGTTGCCTCAGAATTCTGTACATCTGAAAACATGCTGACTGACTGAACGGAAATGCTCAACTGTCCTGATAATCCTGACGGGATATCAAAACTCTCATTCTCGGTATAAATCGTCTTTGTTGCACTCTGACCGTTGCTGCCGGTAATTGTCACCAGATATGCAAATGGATCACAATTTGCAGCTGTATCATTCTGATCACCAGTAGCCGCTGACAGGCTCTGCGGTGTCACAGTAATCGTGATCTTGCCATTGGCCACAGAGGCATTTGCTGATGCAGGTGCCAGAATCCGACTTGTGCCGTCCTCAGTTGTAATACCTTCCAGCCTGCGATAACCGCTTCTGGAATTTTGATAGATCACATTATTTTTTAGATCTTTATTCTCTGTACATTTGTTGCGAATATTATTTCTGTCATTTGTTGAGTATGGTTCATCTCCTGTATCAAATATCACTTCGCCAATCCTGGTCAGTGTATTGTCATCGTTACGCACCACGATATAGTTATTCGCATCTACATATGTCTTACTTGCCTTTATTTCTTTATTGTTTTCAAAGATTCTGGCAAATATGTAGGTGTAACCACCATCTGCGTCATTGACTTTCAGTGCCTGCAGACCGGTAATGTAACCACTATATGCCACGTCTGTTTCGCTTGACAAAGTAATATAACTTTCGTCACTCCGCCAGTACTCATTATAGGAAGTTCCGGCAGCCAGTACCTTTCCGTCTGTATCCAGACGTCCCAACGCCCAATCGGAAGCATAATATCCCGTAGATGTCCATCCGTTCAGGAAATAATTTCCTTTCCTGTTTTCTTCTTTCATATTCTCCGGTGTTGAAACATGCGTATCATTTGAATAAACAGGTGCATGCTGATTACCATTATTGCTGCTGTAATACCCCGTATCAAGACCTGTCGATATGCAATCTTTCACGGTCAGCCGTTCCATACCTGAATAACGTGATCCATAGATACCACCTACAAAAGTAGTGGCTTTCAACTTGCTGGCAAAATTTCTACACCGTTCAATTTCAAGCACAACTTTTGCAATAGAATTATTCAGTTTACTATTAGGTTCATCTGTTGACATAAATCCAAAAATACCAGATGCCATCGATGCAGAATAAATTTCCACACCGGGACCATTGACACAGTCAAGAATCCGGATCGTATATTTCTGCGCGTTTGCGGCATCATCAACGGAATAGGTTGTTACATTTCCAAGGATACCGGCACTGTCATTTGCTCCATTTGCCGTACTTGCCCCGTCTCTGGCATAGATATTTCCATAATTTCCACAACTGATGATATTATATTCGTTATCCTCATACGCGTGATACAGCTGTGCAACGATTCCTCCGGATGCGCCCTTCCAGCCGCAGGCATAAGTTGTCTGAAGATTTCCATAGTTCCGGCAATCCCTAACGGTACCGCCGGATGCTGTCCACTGCCCGATAATACCGCCGGAATAATGAGTACGATAACAATATACTGTGCCAAAATTGATACAGTTTTCTATTATCCACTCATTTCCGGAAGAAGTATTCTGATTTCCGATGATACCACCCGCAAAACGATCTGTCTGCCCCTGTTGGTCTGAATTGCCATTAATATTCGCTGCTGATACCTGACGTCCGACAAAAGCACCATTCACCAGACAGGTCAGATCTTTCTCCGATTCATTCATACCAATGACTCCACCGGTACCAACTCCGATTGCTTCCGAGCGATTCAAAATAAACCATTTTCCGGAAACACAGCCATTCACCTCACCATTTGTACTGTTAAATGCTGTAATACCACCTATGTTTCCATTATCTGTCATCTTTATATTCAGACAGTTTGCGGAAATTTTCGTATTTGTATTCTGGTAAGTAGCATTTTCCAGCAAAAAGCCACTAGTATTGTACCACTGCACAGCCTGACTGTCTGCCGACAAATTCCCCCTGTTTTCATCTGCTGCCGCACTGGTCAGTGTCTCTGAATTCTGTATACTCTCTTCTGTCATTATTTTGGAAGTAATCTCACTTCCGGACATCCGTACCGTACCTTTATTAAATCCGGTCACTCCGCCAAGCATACCAAATTTTGCTGCAAGCACACTGTTGCTGTTGTCTGCCAGGGTGCATCCTTCGATCAACGCATTTGTCTCATTCTTACCCGCGATTCCACCGGCATGGCTTGCCATTGCTTCTTTCTGTGCGGTAGTACTTGTGCTGATAGCTGTATATACGCCCTGGATATCCATATTGATCTGTGTGACTGTATTGTCACTCAGTTCCGCATAATTGATACCTGCAATGCCGCCATAGCAATTTCCCGCTGCACCGGCATTGGTCTTCTCCTTCATAGAACCATTGAAACTGCAATTCGTGACTTTACTCTGATATTCTTCATTTTCCTGGTTCAGAAGCACGGAAGCACCATTCATTCCGACAATTCCGCCCAGATACTGATATCCGGAGAAATTCTCAAAGGACAGGCCAACTGCTGTAATGCCAGATACGGTTCCTGTGTTGGTGCCAACCGCGCCACCAACGGTCAGCTTACTCTTATCCGATCTGATCTGTGGCATATATTTCAATACACTGCTTCCTGCTTCAGAAGTTGCTGTAGAAGTAACCATACCGGTATTTTCTCCGACAATTCCGCCAAAAACAGTTGCATTACCGCACAATACCACTTTATCCTGCGGAACACTATCTATGATCGTACCACTATTTGTTGCTGTAATCGCACCGCTGACATTCACACCAAGACTGTAGATTTCCACATTACCGGAAGTGTTGCTACTTTTTACGGTACAATACTGAATTGTACCACTATTTACCGCTGTAATTCCACTAGCATATCCGTCACTGCTTCTAACGTCTCCGTAGTTTATACAGTTTTGGATAACAGCCTCTGCATTCGCATTTTCCGCCACGATTCCACCAGCAGTTCCTGTATCTGCACTGACACTGCCACAGCGGTTCACCGCATAACAGATCATTCCGTCTGTTGTACCGACAATTCCTCCGACTGTTCCATGGGAAGCCTGTACCTTTTTCGCTTTTGCAGCAACATATGTATTATTTTCAAAACGCTCAAAGGTACCATGATTGATACCGACAATTCCACCGACTTTCTCATATCCCTGTACTGTCACTTTATCAGAAACAGCCACGATTTCTCCATTTGTGTCTGTCGTTCCACCAAAGCAAATGGTTCCATCAGCCTCGTTAATGCCAATCACACCACCGACACCGGCTCCTCTCATACCGGAAATCGAACGACTAGAAGAAGCGCTGTCTTCTGAAAGCATAATGTCACCACTGTTTTGTCCAACAAGTCCGCCAACTGCTGCCAGACCGGATGCATCTGCTCCGGATGCATTTACTGTTGCATTATTTGTATTTCCGGTAAGCGTACCACCCTTCAGATTCCATCCGACAATTCCGCCCAGATGATCACTTCCTGCGATCGTCTTACCGGATGCGGTTGTACAGGATGCCACGGTTCCACCATTACTGTTGATGCCGACAATTCCACCGACATACTCCAGTGCTGCATTTCCGAAATGTTCACTGAGTTCACAATTTGTAACAGTTCCTGCGTTCAAGCCGACCACGCCGCCGATTCCGGTAAATCCAGACAGCGATCCGGTGTTGGTACAATGGGTAATCGTTTCATTTTCCAGTGTAACACCGGTAATACCACCGATGAAATGAATTTCCAAATTCTCCGCATCTTTGGAAAGAAGTTCTGCTATCTCACCGCTGGACGCATAATCTCCCAGTTTCGCAGTTCCCCCTGACACATCATTATCCTTCAGAAGGTCTGATGCAAACGTAATATTTCCTGCATTCTTACAGTTTTTGATCTGAACTTTGCTGTTCTTCTCACAATACCCAAGCACTCCGCCGGAATACATCACTGCCTCGATTGGGATATTATTTGTATTTATGCTCAGGTTGTCCGCCGTATTTCCATTTGTAGAAATCGTCAATGTATTCTCATTTGCAGATTCCATAACAGAAGTCGGTACATTACCAGACTGGATTCCCGGCAGAATCTGTGCCGCATTTGCCTCTACTGACACCCGGATTCCGGCATCGTTATCTTCCGCTGACGCGCTGACCGGAATCTGCGCATCTGTATAAGTTCTCTGATATCCAATAATTCCACCGCAGAAAGCTTCTCCCGTGATCGTTCCGAGAATATTGTCCGCGCGCAGATTCGCTATTTCCGTATCTTTCTCAATATTCAGCACGTTCGCTCCGATCACTCCACCGACAAAATATCGTCCCTGTACGCTTTGCGGTTTGACCGTTAATGTCTGTTGTGCCGCTTCTACGGAAGCATTAAAACCAAATGCACCGCCGGCACAGTTTTCATAGGCATAAATCTGTCCGCCGATCAGCGTGTAGTTTACATTCAGCGTACCTTTCACATCATTAAATCCTGCAATTCCTCCCACGTAGTTGTCACCAACCACAATACTGGACACTGATTTTACCATGATAGCCTGGCTCTCATCCGAAAACTCGATCTTACCATTATTGTATCCGGCAATTCCACCGACATAATCGCTTCGGGCATCCCAGTCCTTCACGATCATATTAAAAATAGAATTGCCATAATCGGACAGATAACTTGCACAATCACTGATGGTCGCACCATTGGCGTTATATCCGACAATTCCTCCAACATAACGTCCACCTGTGCCGTTCGCTTTTTCTGTTCCGGCTACAACTCCGTTATTGATACAGTTGGATAAAACCACACCTTCTGTATTATGACCGACAATTCCACCAACATATTCGTTTCCAACGACATAGCTCCGGTTTGTCGTAACAGAAACGCTTTCCTGCTGGTGCGCCTGGATTGCATCACTGGTATTGCCGCCCAGACCGCCTGCGATTCCGCCAACATATTTGGAGCCAAGGATATATCCATTGCTTTCCGTGCCGCAGTTTGCCATCAGGCTGTGATTGCCATATCCGACAATTCCTCCGACATACTGTCCCTTCAGCAGATCTTTTTTTTCTTTACTATAAGAAAATCCTGATGCACGTCCGGACGCACTGGTAGAATTATAGATCAGTGTCCGATATGCGTATCCTGCGATTCCTCCAAAATAATTGCCACTGACAGAAGCCGCCGTTTCTGCAGTACAGAGGATCAGGCCATTGTTTGAACAGTCTTTCACCGCTGCATTACTGCTCCAGGTGGATTGCTCATAAGAGTCAGCCAGACCGTCGATCATTCCAACGATTCCACCAGTCATATAATTGCCGGACACACCCGCATGGTTTTGGCAGGACAGGATCACACTCTTCTGATTTTTGCTTTCCAGCTTTGCATATCCGACAAGTCCACCAGC
>CAVAFS010000387.1:13708-16036 GCA_963587975.1 Bulleidia sp.
TTGCAGATTTTGCCGCTGTCAGATTTCCATCTTTGTCTGCATCTGAAAGAATACCGACCACGCCACCGACTGCTGCGATCTGCGTGTTTCCATCTTTAGAAACAGCCGCAGATTTAAGCGAAACTTCGATATTTTTCTCAGTCTGACTTGTGTTGCGTCCAGTGGAAGTTATAATCTCCGTATCTTCAATGACACCCTCACTGCGTCCCGCAAGAATGCCGACACCTTTCAGCTGCGCATAAGTACCTGCTGTATCCGTGTTCTCCTGTGTGGAGGAAACCTGAAAAGTAAGAACCGGATCACGCAGAGTCAGACCTGTAACGGTTCCTTTCAATTCTCCAAAAAGACCCAGATATTCTGTTTCTGACACATTTGATTTACCAGCTGCATCCTTAAGCTGCCGCACTGTTTCATCATCCACAATGGAAGCGTCTCCCAGACGCAGGTTAGATACATACGTTTTCTTCCCCTGTCCCTGCAGCGTCTGCTTCTTTGGTAACTCTGCAATCGTCGGAAAATCTTCTGTCTTATCTGTAGAATTCTCTTTCCATGCAAGCTTTTCTACTCCGGTCTGCGCAGTTTCCTGATCATCAGCAGTCAGATCATATACACCGGTTCCAACGGAAGCCCAGTCCATATTTTTGTTTGTCAATTCAAAAATTGCTTCTGCGTCCGCATCATAGTACCGCATATTAGATAAATGACGAAATGCAGCAATTTTCACGTTATTTCCGGATGTCTTGTCCGCATACAGGGTATTTGCATCATTGGATGTAACTGCCTCACTGGCACGATACTCCTTTGTCACGGAGTTACTGCTATCCGATCCCGCATAAGAAATTGCTTTTACCGTCGCATAAATATCCTGCGGTTTTGTCAGATCCTGCGTATCCGTCAGATCTGTTCCGTTCACAGAAGCCAGACGGCAGATACTTGTGCTAAGTGTCCGCTGCAGTGCCTCACTGTCAGAGGCCCCTTCCCGTGATTCCAGCAGTGCCTGTACTTTGGCTGACATCATCGCATCCAGTACAAGCGAATATTTGTTATCCTGATACGTCAGTGGGAAACTCCATTGTCCCTTCTGATTATCGCCATTATCCAGAAGTGTTACACTGGCAAAACTTGCTGAACTGTCCGCATTCTTTCCAGACCATCCGGCCTTACGCAGATCGTAAGGAGACAGGATCATGCTGAACAGTTTACTGTTGTCTTTCTTATTATAAACAGCAATCTCATAGCTGGTATCCAGACTCTCTCCCACGTTAGAGGACCAGTTCAGGCTCAGCTTCTCACTGTTTTGCAGACTTATGGTTGTAATACGCAACTTTGTTGGCTTCAGAGCAACCACATTCACCGTGTCTTCCGTAGAATAATAGCCTAACAACCGCTTTTTCCGACTGTCATAATCCCTTTTCTGCATCGTCAGATAACCGTCTTTATCATCAGATTCATAGGTCAGTCCCTTGCACTTTGAATCATAAAAAGCAGAATACACCTCACCGGACTCTATATCGATTTCAAGCGCTATGGATGCATCCAGCATTTCTTTGTCATAAACATAATCGTCGATCAGCTGCAACAGCAGATTATCTTCCTGGTCTGTTTCCTCTGCTGCTTTGTCCAGCCTGAGAGTATAAATACGGCCATTTAACTGTACCGCATTTTCCGCATCTGAAGGAAATACTGCTTCCTCCACCTGTCTGTCCTGCGCACTTTTTGCCTGATCCTGCTCTGCCTGCTTTTTGATCTGCTTCTGGAAACTTTCCCATTGTCCGGAAGACCGGTAATATGTCAGCTTTGATTCCGCCGCCAGATAAATGGTTTTGGCATTCTGCTCATTCTTTCTAAATTCTGCATTTTTCCAGTAATTCGTAAAAAACGGAATTGCTATGGCTGCGATCACCGACATGATCACCAGCACAACAATTAATTCCGTCAATGTAAAACCTTTTTTCGATGTCTTCCTCATATATGTTTCACCTGTGTTATCTTTAGTAAATATCATTTCTTATGCTTTTCAACTTAAATCACTTTATTTTTAATAGTTTTGTTAATTTTTTTATACAGAATTAGAATATCATATTTTGTAAAATTTTCAAGAATTTCATACAAAAAGATTCTGGTTTTAACAGCCAGAATCTTTTGAAATGCAGCCGGCGGGAATCGAACCCACATTGCAGGAGTCGGAGTCCTGTGTTCTATCCGTTAGACTACGGCTGCGAAATATAAAATTGTAACGAACAAAATTTATAATACCACACTCTCTTCCAAAAAGCAAAGCTTTTTTAATGGTGAATATTATAGGTGAATATTAAACGGACGAAAAAT
>CAVAFS010000388.1:0-4935 GCA_963587975.1 Bulleidia sp.
ATTTGAATCAGATTCATGTATTACAGGTAAGTTTTTCGAATTTTATATTCAATTTATTCTTTTTTAGGAAAGATATTGGCTATCGTTTTGTAAATCAAGGAAAAAACGGAGAAATTTATCTCGTTCGCTTAATCGCTCGTCGAGATAAATTTCTCCGTTTTTTCATATAAGTTTTGAAAAGAATAGTCAATTACCTAAAATTCACACTCTACATAATCGTAAATTAACATATGTAGCCTAATGCCTGTTTTTCATAAATACATATGTAATACACAATGCCATCATATAAACAGCTAATAGCCTTAAACCTTACATCCACTCTCTTAAAATCTATAATATATTTAATCGTAAATTGGCGCATGCAGCATAATGACCGTTTTACCCAAAAGTATCTGTATGCGCAACATGTAGTCCCCGTATGTAAACAACTATTAGCTTTAAATGACCAAATTCCAAAAATTGTCTGGACGATTGCAAAAAGCAGGGTAAGCAGTGTGGTTTCTACACAGTCTATCAGAAAGGGACTCTGGCTATTTTTTCCTGGCAGGCGATTGTTAGCCGCCGGGACAAAATCGCAGAGTCCCTTTTCATAACTTCCATTCAAACCACACGCTTAACCGTACGTTTTACTCCTAAAAATACAATTTCAGCACCGAATCGTCGGTCTTTTTGCCAACTACGGAACCGATCAGCATGCAAACCAGTGATACACTGATTCCGATCAGAATCTGATGTAAATTCGCGATCTTCAAGCCAAAGAACATCGTCACGCAATAGCATACCGTCCCACCGATAATCGCACTGATAGCTCCGGCTTTGTTTGCCTTTTTCCAGAACATACCAAGCAGGAAAATCCAGAAAAATGCACTTTCCAGTCCACCGAACGCAAACATATTGATCTTCCAGATTACGCTTGGCGGATTAATGGAAATTCCGAAAATGATAAGTCCAATCACCAGTGTACAGATCTGGCTCAGCATAGTTGTTGTTTTCTCGGATACCGCATGTCCCTTCTTCTCTTTCTCATGCATATAAACATCTTTTACGATAGAAGATGTCGTACTCAACAGCAGAGAAGAAATGGTAGAAATGGACGCTGCGATCGGTCCGATGATACAGATGCCAGCTACCAGCGGTTTTAAGGAGCCAGCAATGGCCAGTGGAATGATATTGTCCACGCTGTTCCCATAATCAGCCAGATTTCCGGTCAGTACACCTGCAGATAAAACACCAATGAAGTTCATGCCGATATTCATGGCGCCGACAACAACGGTACCAAGGATAATCGCATGATGCAGAGATTTTGTATCTTTGTAGCTTAAGCAGCGCACTGCTGACTGCGGTAATCCCAATGTAAAGATACCAACCAGCATCCACTGGGAAATATACAGACTCACCGGCATATTTCCACCGGATAACGGCTCCAGCATTTCCGGTTTTGTCGCTGCGATATTTTCCATGATATTCTCATAACCGCCACCCTGACGGATAATACCGACCATCAGGATCACCATCCCTGCCAGCATAACCATGGCGCAGACTGCATCGGTAATGGCTACGCCGCGGAATCCGCCGACGGTTGTATAGATAACAACCACCAGACCAAATACGATCAGTCCGGTGAGATAAGAATAGCCCGTTACTGCCTCGAATAATTTCGCTCCACCTACAAACTGTGCAACCATAGTTGCCGCAAAGAAAATAACGATGATGATGGCAGAAATATTTGCCAGCACATCGGACTGATACCGATGTCTGATCACATCAATGATGGTTACCGCATCAATTTTTCGTGAAACCATGGCCATTTTTTTACCAAGGATCCCAAGCACAAGTAATAATGCCGTTACCTGAACGACTGACATATAAATCCAGCCAAATCCAACGCTCCAGGCCTGTCCCGGTCCACCGACAAAGGAACTGACGGAACTGTAAGTTGCCACCGTAGTCATCGCCAGCACAAAACCACCCAGGCTGCGGGAACCGATAAAATAATCTTTTACAAAACCCTCCGAGGCCCTTTTTGCAGATGCACGGCGCACGTAAATACTTACGATCAGCATAATGACCATAAAAATAAACACCGGCATCAATGCCAGAATATTTTTATTCATCCTCGTTTTCCTCCTCCAGATCAAAGTCTTTGAATACACGTTTCATCAGATACACAACGATGATAATGGAAAAAATCCATGTGCCGATGCATCCCGTGATAGCCCATAACGGAGTATGGAAAACGGTGATATGTAACTTGCTTACCCCAAAACCTGCAACTATCCAGAACACGATAATTGCAATGACTGCCCAAAGGACAGATTTTGCCTCTTTTGCGATCTGTCGCAATTTTTCCTTTCGCTTCATGACGTCCTCCCTATAGTAACGCTTCCCGCAACGCTTTCTGATCTTCGTATACGGCCACCGCGCCGGCATTCCACATTTCTTCGGCACCGCCGAATCCATATCCCACTCCGACACAGTCGATGCCGCCTTCTTTCGCGCCATCCACATCATAGTGTGTATCTCCGATCAGCACCGTTTTTTCCTTAGAGAAATCCGGATACTGCGCTTCCATGCGGCGAAACGCTTCCCTCAACACTTCAATTTTTGTATCAATTCTGCCATCGTGACTGGCTCCAACCACCTCATCGAATTCTGTCAGAAGATTGAATTTTTCCAACACCTGGCGGCACTGTGCCTCCGGTTTGGAAGATGTTATAGCTTGAATATATCCTGCTTTCTTGAAGGCCTGAATGGTCTCACGTACGCCTTCAAACAGTTCACATTCATACACACCGATTGGTATATAGCGCTCCCGATAGCGCACAATTGCTTTTTCTGCTTCTTCCTCGCTGAGTCCGCAGTATTTTGTAAAAGAAAACCGAAGCGGCGGTCCGATAAACTTCCGCAGCTCCTGCTCTCCTTCCAGATGAATTCCATAAGGTTCCATGGCATATTTCACACAGTTGGTCACCCCCTCATAGGTATTGGCCAGTGTACCATCCATATCCCAGAATATAAATTTATATTTCTTCATTCATTACTCCATATTCAAATTTATCAAATCATCTACCTGTGAACAGAATTTTATCTAATAACCATCATTATCTATTTTTACAAGTTTAATGAAATACCCGTCTTCTATCACTCATCTGTTTCACATATAGGCTATCTACCTGTTTCTGTTTTGCTGATCAGTTCCTGACGAAGCTGCGCTACGGTTTTATGCAGCACCGGATGTACTTTTCCCGGACAAAGCATGTAAAGTGGCTCCAGCACAAACATACGGTTCTGCATGTCGACATGTGGAATGATCAGATCCGGTTCTGCCACGATCTCATCATCGTAAAATACGATATCCAGATCGATGGTGCGCGGCCCCCAGTGGATTACACGCTCCCGTCCCAGATCTGCTTCAATTTTGTGGATTCCAATCAATAACTCCTGTGGTGTATACAATGTTTCTAATTCAATCGCACCATTTAAAAATGCAGGCTGATCCGTGTAGCCATATGGCGCTGTTTCCACCAGCTTTGATACTTTTACATTACGGATTTCCGTGCACTCCTGCAGAAGTTTCACTGCAGCCCGCAAAAATTGCTGCCGCTCGCCCAGATTTGATCCAACAGACAGATACACTGTATGCCATCCACGACAGATTTCCACAGATACACTTTCCAATGGCAATCCAATCGGTGCCCATGGTTTCTGAATTTCCAGATCTATTTTTTTCAAAAGTGGATATTCCATCAACAATGCCTGCGCCATGTGCTCTGCCACTGCCTCGATCAGCTTAAACGTATGCTTCTGCATGTAGCGTGTAATAAAATGGCAGACCTCACCATAATTAATAGAATTGTCAAGATCATCTGAATAACCCGCTGCACGGGTATTCATATACAGCGTTGCATTTACCAGAAATTTTTGTCCCAGTTTTGTCTCCTCGGAAAACACGCCATGGTGTCCGAACACTTCCAGATTCTGTATTTTTATACGATCCATATCTCGTTTTTCTCCTCCACATCTGACACGACTCTTCGTTTTATGCATTCACAGCACTGTCCAATATTGCTTTTGTCATCTGAATCGCCTGTTTGTTTGCTTTGATATCATGCACACGGACAAATGCATATCCCTGCTGCACTGCAAATACCGTTGTCACAGCAGTACCAAGGGCACGATCTGTCACCGGCGTATCCAAAGTCAGTCCGATCACCGATTTTCTGGAAGTTCCCAAAAGTAGCGGATAACCAAGTGTTTTCAGTTTATCCATATATTTGATGGTGATCAGATTCTGTTCATATGTTTTTCCAAAACCAACACCCGGATCGAGAATGATCTTATCATCCGCAATGCCAGCGGTTTTTGCCAGAGTTACACACTCTGCTGTTTCTTCGTACCATTCCTTCAGAAAATCTGCATACTCACTGTTGTCACGATTATGCATCAGACAGCAGGCTACATCGCCTTTTGCAATCACTTCTGCCATCTTCGGATCGTATTTCAGTCCCCAGATGTCATTGATCAGATCTGCACCTGCTGCAATTCCGGCTTCCGCTACCGCACTTTTGTAAGTATCCAGCGAAATCGGTGCATCAAATCTGGCTTTTACCGCTTCGATGATCGGTACCACACGGTCAATCTCCTCCTGATCTGTGATCTGCACATGTCCCGGCCGGGTGGATTCTCCACCGATGTCAATAATGTCTGCTCCCTCTGCCAGCATTTCCTCTGTGTGGCGCAGTGCCGCATCCAGGCAGTTAAAATTGCCACCATCAGAGAATGAGTCCGGTGTCACATTCAAAATGCCCATAATATATGTCTCGTGATCTGTGTCAAAATTTTTCGTTCCTATTTTCATGTTCTCATTCTCCTTCTATAACACTAAACATGCAAAATGACAAACAAGCTTTTGCAAGCTGTCTGCTACACTTACTC
>CAVAFS010000389.1:0-2171 GCA_963587975.1 Bulleidia sp.
GAACAAACGTACAGTTTTGAGAAAGGAGATACAGATGGGATATTTATCATTTGATGCCAGCGTAAAAATTCATATGTCTGGCAGATATACAAGCACAAAAACAAGTGAATCTGGTTACGGTGGTATCAATGGTTATATCCGTCATATAGACCGTGCTACAGATAGAAAAAATGGCTGTGAAGTAAATCATAGTAATCCAGATATAGATTCTTCTCTGACCTTAAATAATGAATCTTATTACAAAGATTCTAATGGCGTATGGAATCAGACAAATCAATCAAAAGATATGGTTGATTCTGTGAACAGACGTATTGATTTTGCACGTAAGCATAAAGCCAGAATTTCAGACAAAGGAAAGAATGATACTGTAATTGTTCGCCCTTTGATTGTACAGATTGATAGTGAAGAAATTGAACGTCACAAGGACACTTGGATGTGGGATATTATGACTATTTTAGAACAGGATTTTGGAAAAGAAAATATCGTTGGATTTTCTGTACACAGGGATGAAACAAATGTGCATTTACACATTCTTTTTGTACCCTGTTCTGAAAGCAAAAATAAGAACGGAGAAATTAAATGTACACTCTCCCAGACTAAGTTTTTTAAGAATCCCAGACAGCTTGCAGGAATCCATAAAAAAATGCGTAAAGAGCTTTGTAATATGGGATATGATATTGAGTTAGAAAACAAACCGATAGAGGAGCAACTTGCAGGGTATGAAGATAAAAATGGTGTATGGCATCAACAAGGATTAACAACAGACCAACTAAAAGAATTGAGCACTAGAGCATTAAATTTACAGATTGGAGAATTAGATATGAAATTAAGACAAGCAGAAATGGATAAATTGGAACAGGCTATGAAGCAAATGCAGGAAGCCGCTAAAAGTAAACAGGAAGAACTTGAAAAAGGACAGGCAGAATTAGTTTCACAACAGACTGTATTAGAGAATCAAAAGGCTTCTGTACAGGCTCAAATGCAGGCTGTAATCAATGAAAAAGTTGCAGTTGAACAAATGAAAAAAGAAGCCGAAGAAATGTTATCACAGGCAGTTGAAACAGCTACTGTATGTGACCAGATTCTTAATGATGAAAAGAATCTTAATGGTAAATTCCTTGAGTTCTTAGATAGAGAAAGTGAACGTACACAAAAGCCAATTAGACAGGCAGTGGAAAGTTTGTACAAGAAATTCCAGAAAGAACGTAAAGCTAATCTTTCAAGCTGGAGTTTAGAAATGTTACGTTTAAGAGAAGAACGTAAAAAGAATGGAAATACAAATATTCCAGAATTGAATATTATTGATGTAGATTCAAGTCTGACAGATTATGGTCTGACTATGTAAGAAAAAAAGAGATACTCCATGTTCGGGGTATCTCTTTTTAGCAAGGCTCTTGAAAAGTAGTAAATTAGTAGTAAAATCATATGATATACAGTAGTAAACCATTGAAAAACCTTGATAAATGAGGCTTTTTTGATTACTACTTAGAATTTATTTTTTACAACACTCAATCTTCAAACAATAATTTATTTTAGTGATGGAACAGACGAATACCTGTAAAGCACATAGCCATATTGTATTTGTTGCAGGTATCAATAACATTATCATCACGGATGGATCCGCCTGGTTCTGCCACGTATTTTACACCGCTCTTGTGTGCACGCTCAATATTGTCACCAAATGGGAAGAATGCGTCAGATCCCAGTGCAACGTCTGTATTTTTATCCAGCCATGCGCGTTTCTCCTCTGCTGTAAATACAGGTGGTTTTACTTTGAAGATATTCTCCCAAGCACCGTCTGCAAGTACATCCATGTACTCATCACCGATGTAAAGGTCGATCGCATTGTCACGGTCTGCACGTTTAATGCCGTCTACAAACTGAAGATTCAGCACCTGTGGAGCCTGACGAAGGAACCAGTTATCTGCTTTCTGTCCTGCCAGACGTGTACAATGAATTCTGGACTGCTGTCCTGCACCGATTCCGATAGCCTGACCGCCTTTTGCGTAGCATACGGAATTGGACTGTGTATATTTCAGAGTGATCAGGGAAATGATCAGATCGATTTTTGCAGAATCCGGGATTTCTTTGTTCTCTGTTACAACATTTCCAAGGAAATCGCGATCGATTTTCAGTTCATTTCTTCCCTGTTCAAAAGTAACACCAAATAC
>CAVAFS010000389.1:2181-3550 GCA_963587975.1 Bulleidia sp.
GTTTATGCTCAACCGGCTCCGGAACGTAATTCGGATCAATCTCGATAACGTTATATTTGCCGCCTTTTTTCGCTTTGAGGATTTCTAATGCTTCCGGCTCATAACCCGGAGCGATGACACCATCAGAAACCTCACGTTTGATGATTTTCGCTGTGCTGACATCGCAGACATCAGACAGGGAAATGAAATCACCGAAGGAAGACATACGGTCTGCGCCTCTGGCTCTTGCGTAAGCGCTTGCCAGTGGAGAAAGCTCACCCAGATCATCTACCCAGTAAATTTTGCTCTCGATCTCTGTCAGTGGAAGCCCTACTGCTGCGCCTGCCGGAGATACGTGTTTGAAAGATGTTGCTGCCGGAAGTCCGGTTGCAGCTTTCAGCTCACGTACTAACTGCCAGCCGTTGAAAGCATCCAGAAAGTTAATGTATCCCGGTTTTCCGTTTAATACTTTGATTGGCAGATCTGCACCGTTCTCCATATAAATACGGGACGGTTTCTGATTTGGGTTACAGCCATATTTTAACTCTAATTCGTTCATTCTGATTCCTCCGATTATTATGTTTCATACAGACGTCTATTTTTATCAAATATCTGTAAGATTTGTCGTGTTTTTTATTTCACCAAAGCGTAATATCGATAAAAATTAATCCTGATGTTTGTTTACGATACGTGTCTCATAAGTACCATCTGCAATGTTGATATAACGTACAAACAGGGAAACTTTATTATCTGCATTTAAGCTCTCCCATAAAAGTTTTGTGTACTCGTCAATATCATCTACAACATCTACCAGCTCCGGCTCTCCCTCGAAGCTTGGAAGCGGATTGCCGTCGTTCATATATGTATGGATGAAACGTGCCTCGCCTGCAGCCGGTGTCTCATAAGCGAATGTATAACGGTTGCATCCCTCCGGATTGCCGTTATTGCTTTTTAAAATAGACATAGCATAGCTGAATTTTCCGTTTTCTACATGCATGATACCGGAAATACGCGGTGTGTAGTTCGGTCCGTCCGGCTCAAACTCACGGCAGCGTAAGGACTGCTCAAATGTCATCTGGCGATCCATCTGATCATAAATGGTATCTGTCTGATCTCCGTTTGTTACGATTGTTTTATTTCCCAATACACGAACCGGTGCGTAGATGATCAGGCTCGGATCTTCCAGTTTGGATGGATCGTAGGCCTGTGTGCGGATGCCCTCTCCGTCCTCTACAAATACACGGTTTCTGCTGTTTTCACTTCTTCCCATGATAAAGTACGCGGTAACGGCTTTGCTTCCATCGGATGTTCTGCCGATGATAATGCCTCTTCCCGGGTAAGAATTCTCCTGTAACTGCTTTGCAATAGAACGCATTTCCATATCATGTCC
>CAVAFS010000390.1:0-3425 GCA_963587975.1 Bulleidia sp.
GGAAAAATCAAAGCGATTCTTTCCCGGTTCTTTTTTATTCTCTGAACTCTTGTTTTTTTATTTGCCGATACAGCTATTTTCCGGCTATTTCGACTACTGTATTTATATCTACTCTTCGCAAACAGTAATTGTCTCTGTTGTCTCAATCGCTGTCTGCATCAGCTCATCAATTTTCTCATTCAGATGCTGCTCAGAACGCTCAATGATCTTCAGGTTCGGTTTTGTCACCGGATGTTTTGCGACGAAAATCGTACAGCAGTCCTCGAACGGCTGAATGGATGTCTCATAGGTATCAATTTTTTCAGAAATTGCAATAATATCATTTTTGTCAAAACCGATCAGCGGACGGTATACCGGCATATTGCATACGGCATTGGTTGCTGCCAGTGACTGCATGGTCTGGCTTGCCACCTGTCCGATACTCTCACCGGTGATCAGTCCAAGACAGCCGGACTCATTTGCAAAATGCTCTGCAATCTTCATCATATAACGACGCATGATGATGGTCAGCTGATCATGCGGGCATTTGTCATAAATATAAAGCTGAATATCCGTAAAGTTTACGATATTTAACTTGATCGGGCCACTGTAACGGGATACGATTCTTGCCAGATCGATTACTTTCTGTTTTGCACGTTCACTTGTATACGGCGGTGCATGGAAATAAGTAGCCTCAATGGTAACACCACGTTTTGCGATCATATAACCTGCCACCGGGCTGTCGATACCACCGGATAAAAGCAGCATTGCTTTTCCGGCTGTTCCAACCGGCATACCACCCGGTCCCGGAATGATCATAGAATAAATATTTACCTGAGAACGAATTTCCACATTCAGCATGATATCCGGGTGATGTACGTCAACCTTCATCTCCGGATAGGTATCCAAAATAATCTCACCAAGATCTGCATTGATCTCCTGAGAGTTTTTCGGGAAGTTTTTCCGTGCTCTTCTGGAAACCACTTTGAATGTCTTGTTTTTGTCCGGATATACGTCATCCAGATATTTTAATACGTCTTTGGCCAGCTGATCAAAACCGTTCTCTTCCACTCTGACTAACGGGCAGATACCTACGATACCGAATACTCTTGTCAGGGCAAGCACTGCCTCATCGTAATCATAATCGCCTTCAGCATCTACATAAATTCTTCCCTGCTCTCTGGAAACAGAAAATGTACCGTCTACCGGCTGCAGGGCATGTCCGATCTGTTTCATTAACGCTTCTTCAAATACATAACGGTTTTTTCCCTTGATACCAATCTCACCGTATTTGATCAAAAATGACTGAAACAACATAAATTTTGTTTCTCCTCTCTTATTGCTTCTAATGCGCATTGACTCTGCAATCATTTCACATAGATCTCAAAATAGCCTTTTCCTGTTTGCAAAAAATCCGCATTATTTTTTCATGATTTCTAGTGTCTTGTATATCTACGCCGTATTGGAAGTTCCTCTTCCAACACGCTGTAAGTATAATCCAATTCTTCTTTTGTCGTCTCCGGGCAGAAACTGAAGCGCAGCGTGGACTCCTGATGTGCATGATCCAGTCCGATGTTCAGCAATGTACTGGACAGGGACGGATGGTTGGAAGAACATGCACTTCCCGCTGACACATAAATATTGTGCTTCTCCAGAGCATGAAGTAATACTTCAGAACGTACCCCCACAAAACTTGCACTGACGATCTGTGGTGCACTGTCACGATCCGTCTTTCCGTTAATCGTCACATTCTCAAGCTGCTGCAGCTTTTCGGCAAAATATGCTTTTAACTCATACAAGTGTTCCACATTCTCCTCCAGATGCGCATACGCTTCTGTCGCTGCCACACCAAGGCCTGCAATTCCCGGCACATTGATGGTTCCGGAACGCATCCCTTTCTGCTGATCTCCGCCAAAAGAAATCGGACGGATCTTCGTCTTATCTTTGATATATAAAAATCCAATGCCCTTCGGTCCATGGATCTTATGCCCGCTGACAGAAAGCAGATCAATATGCATCCGTTTCGGAATGATCTGAAACTTTCCGTAAGCCTGAATTGCATCCACATGAAATACCGTAGCCGGATTGTGATCTTTTATGATTTTTCCTGCTTCTTCGATTGGCTCTAAGGCACCGATCTCATTGTTTACCATCATCATGGATACAAGAATTGTGTCTTCCCGCAGTTCCTGCTGTAATTTTTCCAGTGAAATCTGACCGTTTGCATCCACCGGCAGATACGTGATTTCAAATCCCTCTTCTTCCAAAAAACGCATAGTATTTTTTACGGATGCATGTTCTACACTGGTGGTAATAATATGTTTGCCTGCACGCTGATTTGCCAGTGCGGTACCGATGATTGCCAGGTTATTGGACTCTGTTCCACCGGAAGTAAACACAATTTCCTTATCCTGACAACGCAGGGTTTTTGCAATGGCTTTAGCCGCTTCTTTGACATAGTTTTCTGCTTCTAAACCCTTCATATGCATGGAAGACGGATTTCCAAAGTCCACCGTCAGTGCTTCCACCATTTTATTTTTTGCCGCCTCCGAACATCTCGTGGTGGCTGAATTATCCAGATATGCTTCCATTGTCAGCATTCTCCCTCCGTTTTTTCTTCCAGTTCCAGCATCAGCATGGACATGGTGCAGATTGCTGCGGTATCCGTGCGCAAAATTCGTTTTCCAAGAGAAAGTACCTCGGCATCCCGCCGCAACAACTCAATCTCCTCTTCTGAAAATCCGCCTTCCGGACCGATAAACACACTGATGGACTGTCCCGGTTTTACCTTCTTCAACGCTTCTCTGGTTGCTTCCATACCACGCTCATTTTCGTAAGGCACCAGAATCATATCCTGCTGTTTTGCATACTCCACAGCCTCTTTGAAACTCATCACCGTATGTACTTCCGGAATTTTGCTGCGTTTGGACTGTTTTGCCGCACTCTCGCTGATGGCCTGCCAACGTTTCACTTTATTGCCAGCTTTTTTCGCATCCAGTTTCACCACGCAATATTTCATTGCCACCGGAATGATCTCATGCACGCCAAGTTCCACCGATTTCTGAATGATGTACTCCATACGGTCGCCCTTCGGCAGTCCCTGAAACAGATAAATCTGTGACGGGAGTTCCGTATCCGGTGCTTCCTCATCTAAAATATCTGCCTGCACAAAATCATCCGTCAATTCCGCGATCTCACAGAACATATCTCTGGAACTGCTGCTGACCCGAATTTTTTCCCCCGGACGCATACGCAGCACGTTTTTGATATGATTCACATCACTTCCGGTAATGGTTACATATTCTTTGCCAATCTGGCAATCATCCACAAAAAACTGATACATGCTTATTTCCTCGCTGTGATGCTGACCCATTCACCCTGATGGGTCACTTCCAGAACGGTCATGCCAGCTTTCTCAATGGCTTCTCTTACTTCATTCTCTTTGA